>NZ_CP169083.1:0-156797 GCF_041893865.1 Brevundimonas staleyi | reverse complement strand
CGCCCTGGCCACGGCGCCGATCTTCTCCTGCGGTCCTTCGATGTCGAGGACATCGACGCCCACTGCCGCGCCGGCGACTGGGACGGCGCCCAGGCCAAGTTCCGCGACGCGGCCGCCTGGCTGCGGGAGGGCGGGGCCAAGGCGATCCTGATCGCCACCAACACCATGCACAAGATCGCCGACCCGATCGCGGCGGAGATGGACATTCCCCTGATCCACATCGGCGACGTCGCCGCCGCCGCCCTCAAGGCGGCGGGGTGCTCGAGGCCCCTGTTGCTGGGGACCCGGTACCTAATGGGGGAGACCTTCTATCGCGAGCGCCTTGAGCGCCACGGGCTGGCGGTCATGCTCCCCGAGCCGGCCGACCAGCACCAGGTGCACGCCATCATTTACGATGAGCTGATGGACGGCCGTGTGACGGAGGAGTCGCGGCGGGCCTTGGCGGCCATCGTCGATCGGGCCGCGGCGGCCGGGGCAGACTGTGTGGTCCTGGCTTGCACCGAACTCGGCCTGGCGCTGAAGGATGGCGACGTCGAGGCGCCGGTGTTCGACACGGCGGCCCTGCACGTGCAGGCCGCCATCGCCTTCGCCCTCAGCGACGAGAGCTAGACGCCGGCACGGCGGCTCACACGGCGCCGCATGTCACGCGAACGTCCAATATGACGCCATCGGGTGATTCCTCGGCTATTCTTGCCGAATCTCCGAAGGCAGGACGTACGCACTATGGCGGAAACCGCGAACGCGGCGGCGGCGAAGAGCCGTAAGCGGGCGATGAACCACTTGGATCTCGAGTCGGTTCTGAAGAGCCTGCGCCCGACCCTGGGCGACGGATCCGGCCGGGTGGCCGACTTCATCCTGTCCAATCCGCAGGACGTCGTGAGCATGACCCTGGTCGAGCTCAGCGAAAAGACCGGCGTCAGCGACAGCCTGATCATCAAGCTGATGAAGAAGATCGGGATCGGAGGATTCCAGGCGCTGAAGCTGGCGATCGCGCAGTCGTTGGGCCCGAAGACCTCGATCATCCAGGAGGATCTGGAGGAGGGCGACGACCTTGACGCCGTGATCGAGAAGATCTTCGGCGCCAACATCCAGGCCTTGGTCGACACCATGGCGATCCTGAAGTCCAAGGCGCTGGGCGAGGCGATCGACATCATCAAGAACGCCGAGCGGATCAACATCTACGGAATTGGCTCGGCCGCCCCGATCGCCGAGGACGCAGGTTACCGACTGCTGCGCATAGGCTTCGACGTGCGGGTCTATACGGACAGCCACCTGATGGCCGCCTCCGCGTCGCTGGCGACGCCTACCACGGCCATCCTCACCATCTCGCACTCGGGCGGCACGATAGAGACGCTCGGGGCGACAAAGATCGCCAAGGAGGCCGGCGCCAAGGTGGTGGTCATCACCGGCTACAAGCGCTCCCACATCCAGAGGCACGCGGACGTCGCCCTCCTGACCCTGGCCAAGGAGACCAAGTTCCGGACCGAGGCGATGACCAGCCGGATCGCCCAGCTGTCGATCGTCGACGCCCTCGTCGCCGGCCTGGCCCTGACCCGTCACGAAGTAGCCGTCGAGACGCTCGAGAAGACGTTCAACGCGCTCTCGCTGAAGCGAGTTTGACCGAAACGCCACCCATGCGGGTGGGTGAGATTTTCTAACACACAACCTCTCGTTGGATGGTTCGCGTCTACCGCGATTGTGGCCACAACGCCCGATCGCCGCCGGCAAATCCCCGCCTACTAAGGGTTATCCGGCCTCGCTGCGCAAATGCGCGCCGGGGCTGATTTTTGCATCGATTCAAAAGATTTTGGTGTGTCCAACCCCACTCGCCGAGTAAAAAATGTAACAAACCGAGCCTATCTAAATCGGTAAGTTTTTCGGAATGGCCCCGGGGCGGGCCTGACATCGACTCTGGGGGATACGATGAGTGTTTCTACAAACGAGGGCTTCAGGAATCTCCTGAAGGCCTCGGCGGCGGCGGCTGTCCTGACGGCGGCCTGTGCCGGCCAGGCTGTTGCCGGACCCGATCCGGACACGACGAGCAGGAGGGCGGCAGAGGAACCCGCCAACCTAGACGAGATCATCGTCACCGGAACAAAAATCCGGGGCGCTCAACCCACGTCGCCCGTGCGCCTATTGGGACGAGATGAGATCGAACAGTCGGGCTACTCGCAGGTCGGCGATCTAGTGCGCAGCTTGCCTGAGAGCTTCGCAGGTGGACAAAATGCCGGGGTCCTTAATGGGCAATCGGCCAATATCGCAAATCAGAATCCATCAAACGCTTCGACCATTAACCTGCGGGGTTTGGGGTCGGACGCAACCCTCGTACTGGTCAACGGGCACCGTTTGAATCCAGATACCTTTTTTCAGGGCGTTGACGTCTCCTCGATCCCGCTCGGCGCCGTTGAGCGCTTGGAGATTCTGACGGACGGCGCCTCGGCGATCTACGGGTCCGACGCTGTCGCCGGGGTTGCGAACTTCATACTTCGAAGGAATTACCAGGGTGCGGAAGTTCTGGCTCGGCTGGGCAGCTCGACTGATGGCGGCGGCTTCGAACAGACTTATTCGGCGCTTGGTGGATTAGTGAGGGATCGCTGGCACGCGCTGCTAAGTGTTGAATACTCGAAGCAGGAAGCGATCGAGGCTCGTCAACGAGATTTCACGTCGCTGGCATTTCCGGAGACCACACTTAGGCGCCCGCAGGAGCGGAGGTCCGCGTTCCTTAATGTCGGAGCGACCTTGACTGATCGCATCGATCTGTCGATCGACGGGCTTTATAGCGTGCGCGATGCAAGCGGTGTATCGAAGACCACGCTTACCGGTTCACGGGTGAATTCCAATTCCTATACGCCGGCTTTCAGCTTCGCAGCCGATCTCGACATAGAACTACCGGCGGGTTGGCAAGCGCGAGTGACAGGCGTGGCGACGGACAGCCACAACGATGTCAGCCAGGTCCGGCCGACAAGTCGGACGGTTCTCCGGTATTCGAACGACATGCGGTATCTCGAGACCTCCGCGAGCGGCCCGGCATTTCGGTTGCCGTCGGGCGATGTGCGCTTGGCCCTCGGCGGCGGATATCGCGAAGAGGGTTTCGAGAGCGAGTACCTGACGGGCGGCGTCGGCACCAAGGGCGATCGACGAGTTTCGTACATTTACGGCGAAGCGATTGTGCCAATCGTGCCCGCTTCGTCAGAACGTATTGGGCTGAATGAAATGGAGCTCAGCCTTTCCGGTCGCCTGGAGCGATACAGCGACTTCGGCACCACCTCCAATCCCAAGGTCGGCTTCCGTTACGTGCCGGCACCCGGGCTGAAGGTCCGGGGGACTTGGAGCACCTCGTTTAAGGCGCCGTCATTTACGCAAACTTCGAGCTCGTATGAAGTTTATCTCTATGATTCCTCATCCTTCGGCTCCAGTGCTGGAGGAACCACCTTGATGACGTGGGGTGGGAATGCAAATCTGGATCCTGAGGAATCGGAGTCGTGGACAATCGGCTTCGATTACGCGCCCCCCCAACTGAAATCTACTAGGTTCTCTGCGACCTACTTCAACATCGACTATCAGAACAGGATCGTGCAGCCGGTTTCGAACCGCGCCGTTGGCCTCGTCAATCCCATTTACGCACCGTTTGTCATTCGAAATCCAACAGCGGCCCAACAACAATCTCTCCTCGCAGGAGCAGACTATTATACGGCAACCGCTACACCTTACGATCCGTCGACGGTGACGGCCATTCTTCTGAACCAATATTGGAATGCAACGGCCCAGACGGTCGCGGGCGTCGATATTGGATACCGCCAGTCGTTTGAGGTCGCGACCGGGTCGGTCGACCTATTCGCCAACCTAACTTGGTTGGAGCTCCGCCAGCAGACGATCTCTACGATGCCCGCTCAGGAGATTTCGGGCACGATCTTCAATGTCCCAAACTTCAAGGCCCGCTTGGGAGCCACTTGGCGTTCCGGCGGCTTCACAATGACGGGGATCGTGAACCACCTGCCGGACGAATTGGATACCGGAGTCGTTCCGAACCGAACAATCGGCGCTTGGACCACGGCTGATGCCAACATCGCCTACCGTTTCGACGCCGAGAGCGGAGTTTGGTCGGGCGTAACGTTGAGTGTATCGGCGACCAATCTTTTCGACCGCTCGCCACCTTTTGCCGCTAGCGCAAGCGTGTCCGCATACGGCCTGAACTATGACACGACCAATTATTCCCCGGTCGGTCGGTTCATAGCGTTCCAAGTCTCCAAGGCGTGGTGAATCCCTCCATGGAACGCTGCAGACCATTGGATGGGAATCTCCGAGCTCTTGTAGCCGCATTCCTCCTATGCTGCTTTATCGGAACACTGAGCTGCGCTACGGCGGGCTGGGCGGCGACCCCGCCGCAGGATTGGGCCGGAACGGCATTGGGAGCGGACTCGCGTCCATTGACCCCTGGTCCGAGGGTCACGACTGATGACCTTCTCAGGATCCGAGAAATCGGCGGGTTGAGCGTTTCACCAGACGGCCGCTGGCTAGGCTCAGGACCCATTGATGTGATGCGCTCGATCTGATTCAGCCTCTGCAAGGAGACTGGACATGAGCGACCTTTATTGGCTGACGGACGAGCAGATGGTGCGGCTGCGTCCGCACTTTCCCAAGAGCCACGGCAAGCCCAGGGTTGATGATCGCCGGGTGTTGAGCGGGATCATCTTCGTCAATCGCAACGGGCTACGCTGGCGTGATGCACCGCCGGTCTATGGCCCACACAAGACGCTTTACAATCGCTGGAAGCGGTGGAGTGATGCAGGCGTCTTCATACGGATGATGGAGGGCCTGTCTGGTGGCAAGGCCGAGCGCCGCACGATTATGATCGACGCGACCTATCTCAAAGCGCACCGCACGGCTTCGAGCCTGGGGGTAAAAAAGGGGGTCTCGGGCGGCTCATCGGTCGCACCAAGGGAGGCATGAACACCAAGCTGCACGCCGTGACTGACGCCACTGGACGTCCGATCAGCCTGTTCATGACAGCTGGCCAGGTCAGCGACTACATCGGTGCGGCGGCCCTGCTGGACAGCCTGCCCAAGGCGCAATGGTTGCTGGGCGACCGGGGCTATGACGCAGACTGGTTCAGGGAGGCCTTGCAGGCGAAGGGCATCACACCGTGCATTCCCGGCCGGAAATCCCGCACCGAACCCGTCAAATACGACAAGCGCCGGTACAAAAGCCGCAACCGCATCGAGATCATGTTCGGCAGGCTCAAAGACTGGCGGCGCGTCGCCACCCGCTACGATCGATGCCCGACCGTCTTCCTGTCCGCCGTCGCTCTCGCCGCTACCGTGCTGTTCTGGCTATGAGTCCTGAGCCTAACGCCGAATACCAGCGCTGCCGGGATATGGTGCCGGTTTAGGTGGAGGAATAGGGCTGGCGCGTCCAATCGACAGATGGGCTTCAGCGGAAACCACGGACGGGCAGACTCGTAGCTATCCAGCAGAGTATGGATATTGAATCGCTGCTCTCCGGCCCGCCGACGCGCCCTCTCCTTTCCCAACCACTCGACAGTTTTATTGAACGGTAGGAGGCGAAGGGAGGTGCCGACCTGGGCTAAAGCCAAAACTGCGGATGCCTGAATCGCGATGGGCGGTGCAGCTTGCTTGGTGAGCGTGTAGTCACCTGAAGGCCAGAGGCTCGAAGCGGCTGCTTGCGCTTTCTTCGGCTGCGCTCGGCCGGATTTAGGCGTGATGATTCCGCGACGCAGCAACGACGCGCGTGCGGCCTCTAGGCCATCGGTCGAATTCGTAGCGCCTTCCCGTTCATCAAGCAGTATTCGAAGGAAGCCGGCAAGACGAGCGTTGAGGGCGGTGTATCGCCCTTGGTTAAAGTCGGCGACGACTGATCGTTCATCAACGTCCGCTACGAATACGTTTGGTGCAAGGTCCATATTAATCCACGCTCAGATATGGCAATCGTGACCTATATTGAACGCGGGGATACACCCGCTAAGCGCAATCGCGAGAGCCGTCGGAAACCAAACTCCTACCGGTCGTAGGCCGTGTTCATCTCCGGAAGGGTGCTTCCTTCGCCGTTGGTTTCATCGGAAATTGCTCCAACACAGAGCATCTCATCACTGAACTCGTCGGACGACGATGTGGCGGCTTCGACTGAAGGTGGGGAGCTGTGCGTCATGGTAAAGCCTCATGCTGAACTGCCAGACGGTGGCGGTGCGCCCAGGTGGACGCACCGCCGTGCTGGTTCTACAGCGACGTCTGCGAGCCTTCCGGCCGCGAGCCCTCGTCGCCGAGGGTTTCGACCGAGATCTCGCCCAGGTCGATGAACTGAGCGTCGTCGTCCAGTTCGATCAGGTCTTGCTTGGTCATCGGTATCTCCATCCGATGAGTTCATGATGCGCCATTTGGCGATACTGCACACTGACTCAAATACAGGGAAGTTGCAATACAGTTGACCTATCATATTCACAGGTCGAAATGTTATGACGAGCGAAAGCGCGATGCGCCAGAGGGCGTATCGTGTGAGTTAGTTATTGGTGTCGTTGGCCTAGGCTAACTGCATGCTGGGCTTGTCATCCAGTTGGAGTTCAGAATGCTCGACACATGCACTCGACTCGAGACATCGAACCAAGGGCGCGGAGCGGCTGTTTAGCGGCGCAAGCAGCAGGCGCGCCATCAATTGGCGAACACTGATCCACGTCCGCAGACGTGCGAGCTGCCAGCCCAGGGTGAGGACAACGATCCAAAAGACCTGGTCGCTGACCGACCGAGGACCCGTCGCGTCGTCCAGGTAGAGGATCGACAGGCGATCGGCCTCCTCGCGGCGGTCGCGGCGACCGCCGGCGAGGGCCCGAGTCCGCCACCCATCCTTGATGGGCGTAACCAGAAGCACGGCCCGTACTGCGTTGGGCTTTTGCGCATCCGGCAGCTTCTTGCGAACGCCGATCGATCCTGAGGCCATTTCGAGCAGGCGAGCGCGGTATCGCTCGCGCGCGAGCACGTCCTTCAACCGATCGACCAACCGTCGAGGCAAGATGCGCGCCCCCTTGAGAAGGGTGGTTAGGCTCCGAACCTCGCTACGGCGGGCGAGGGCCTCCTGCCTCCAAGGCGAAACGACGGCGAGGAGCCGGGAGAACAGGTTGGAGGGGCTGTCCATCCCGTAGGCTGCCTGTACGGCGGGCGCGGCGCCGACCAACGACGCGATCTTGCGACGATCGCCAATGCTCAGGCGACTTTCGACATTTCGATCGAGCGGCTGACCCCCGAGTCGGCTGTCCTTGCCGCTTTCTGGGCGGTTCCACCACAGCCTGCCGTCCCAGGTGCTGATCGTCAGACGAGGATGCGGATCAAGACCCAGCCAGTGCGCGGCGCCGACCATGACGCGCGCGCCGTCAGCGTGCAGGTCCTCCAGCTTCAGCAGCCGGGCTTGGTCGCTCAGTGCAAGGAAGGGAAAGTAGGGCCGCTCTAGGAAGCCTGTATGCGCCCGGCCGTAGCGACCGCCGCGGCGACCGAAAAGGCCCTGAAGCGCGTCCTCCAGCGCGTCGCCCCGAAGGTCGAATTCGTTGAAGCAGTTGTGCTGGATCGTCGACGCCATGTTGGCGATCGGCTCCCGAACCGTGTGGATGAAGCGCGCCTCCGGATAGTCCTCTAAGAAGGCTGCGGCGACGCCGCGCGGCTCGCCGTGCACTGGGAACATGATCTGCAGGCCGCATCCCGCGAGCGCCTGGCCGCGGGCGAGGGCGTAAGCGAGGTGGCCAGCTTCGAACAGGCTCCTCCGCGTGATAGGACGACCGTCCGCGAAGGCCGCGCGCAGATATCCTTCCAGCGCCTCGCGCTTGACGCCGGCGATCTCGCTGCGCTCTGGGCCGAGCCGATGCAGGCCGGCCGTGGCGTCGACCAGGCCCGTGTCCCACCATTGGCGGAACGACTCCAGGAAGGCGCTGATCTTCTCGTCGTCTGGCGCCCGGCCGATGCGAGCCGCCCAAGCTATGTAGTAGCGCCGGGAGTAGAAGTTGGGCGTCGAGAGCACCTGTGGGTGGTCGTCGAAAAGGGTCTGGACGAAGGTCGAGCCGGACCGCCCCCAGTTCTGCACAGCGAAGGCATTCAGCACTTTGTGGGTGCGGATTTCAGCGTATCGCCCGAGGCGGGCAGTATCCCAACTCGCCGGCAGGGTTGAAGTCGGAACATGGCCGTCGCCCGTGCCGGCGTGTGTCGTCGAAACCTCCTCAGTCTCGGCCGTGACGTCCGGCTCGTCTTCGGCCTCCTCGACGGCAAAGGCCTTCAGGTCATCCGGGAATATCAGCTTCGGACCGGTCCCCTTGAGGAGGTCCGGCTCGGCCATCCGCTGGGAGAGTTTGAGGTCTCTGGCGCCGTCGACCTCCATCCAGGGCATCAGATTGGCGGCCGTATCGACGCGGATTCCGCGAGCGATCAGGCCCGACAGCAGCCGCGTGAAATCCAGCCGCCGCTGCTCGACCTCGGGCGCGGCGTGGTAGGCGCTGGCTAGCTGGTCGAGTCCGGCCGGCGTCAACAAGATCAGGCCCATGAACTGGCCGTCGAGCGCCTCGATGTCGGTCGGCGTCGCCCCGATCTCGGTGAGGACCTGGCCCGGGCCCAGGGCGAAGGTCTCGGAGTCCTTCAGCCAGTTGCCGAAGCGCGACTTCCACAGCCAGCGATGGTCGGCGTCGTAGCCCACCACGATGTCGCCGGGTCGCTCGAGCAGGGCGAGGGGCGCGCAGGGGTGGAAGAGGATGTCGCCATAGGAGACGATGACCGGCTCGTCTTCGATCCAGTCGCGGGCGCAGAGCAGGGTCTCGACCTGGGTGCCCGATTCCCAGCGCGGATTGTGGATGTAGGTGAGGCTGCGGCCGCTCAAGGCCGCGGCGCCATGGCCGGTGACGACCGCGATCTCCTCGACGCCGGCGGCCCGGAGCGCCGCCGCCTGCCAGTCGATCAGGGCGTGGCCGCCGACCTCGAGCGCGGCCTTCGGCCGATCGGCCGTCAGGGCGCCCATGCGGCGGCCGCGGCCGGCGGCGAGGATCACCGCCTTGCGGACCAGCCGGCGGGCGGGGAGGGGACCGAGGGGGCCGGCGGGGGCACTGACGAACGGCGCGTTCATGCCGCCACCGTCTTGCGTGCGGCGAAGGTTTGTTTGAACAAACGCACGTCGCGGGGGTCGAACGGGGACAGCCGCTCCGGATGCCACATCAGCCCCACCAGAGGCTCGGAGATGTGGCGCACGGCCTTGACCACCCCATCCTCGGCATGGGCCCAGACCGACAGGTCGGATGAGGACGCCCGGGCGCCCCAGCGGTGATAGGAGTTCGCGGCCCGAGGCTGGTCGCCGACGCG
The DNA here is from genome assembly GCF_041893865.1 of Brevundimonas staleyi. Classification (GTDB taxonomy): domain Bacteria; phylum Pseudomonadota; class Alphaproteobacteria; order Caulobacterales; family Caulobacteraceae; genus Brevundimonas; species Brevundimonas staleyi. Next base: position 147,459 of record NZ_CP169083.1, on the reverse strand, counting down.
GACGACCTGGCGATCGGCGACATGGCCTTCGACGGCCTCGAGCGCGACGCCGAAGGCCCGCTGGATCAGCTGCATACCGCGGCAGACGCCGATCACCGGCAGGGAGAGGACGCGGGCCGCTTCCAGCAGCGACGCCTCGGTCTCGTCGCGCTCGGGGGCGTCGCCGCCCTGGTCGAACAGGTCGTTGCCGCCGGTCAGCAGAAGGCCGGTAAACGGCAGGGTCTCGAACAGACGCCGGGCGGTGACGGGGTGATTGGGCATCTCGACGGCGAGGCAGTCGGCCGCGGCGAGGAAGGGCGTCCAAGCCTGGTCGAGCGCGTCCCGGCGCTCGGGCGCGCCGGTGGGCCGGGGGACAAGGTCGACGCGTTGGGTGACGGCGATCAGGCGCAAGGGTCGGACCTCACATCAGCAGGACGTCGACGCGCCGGTTGGCGCAGTCGATCTTGAGGCCGGGCGCCTGGCCCCATTCCCCGAACAGGTGTTCGCCGGCGCCGATGACGGCCGGCAGGTCGAGCTCGGCGGCGCGGATGGCCATGTGGGAATTGGCACCGCCATAGGCGGTGACCAGGCCGGCGACCTTGTGGGCGAAGATCCAGTCGAAGCCCGGGTCGGCGTTGGGGATCAGGACGATCGCCCCGGCGAGCCGGGTCCGGTCGAGATCGCGCACGACGCGGCCCTGGGCGGCCCGAGCGGTGACGAAGTTCGGCGTGGCGGCCGGCAGCTGGAAGCCCCAGACGTCCTTGGGGTCGGTGATCAGCGGCGGCAGGCACGTCGCGGCCGTCGCCTCGTAGGCGTCGCGGCCCTGGCGGATCGACTCCGCGAACAGGGCCAGAGGATCCTTGGCCGACTGATAGGCCTCGCGCACCACGCGGATATCGGCGAACGACAGATCCTCGGGCCCGAGGCCGACGCTCTCGCCCCAGGCCGTCAGCTTCACAAGGGCGTCGGAGAGATTGCGGGTGAACAGGAATTTGGCGTGTTCGCGCTCGCGCACGCCGTCGGCCAGGAAGTCGAGGAAGGCGGCCGGCGAGATGTCGAAGTCGTGCGCGGCCAGGAGCGGCGCGACCGCCTCCTGTAGGCGGATGTGAAGAGCGAGCTGCTGGCCGGCCCGCCACGGATCGGGCGCCTGGTCCGGATCCACGATCGGACCGATCGGCGGGCCGAACACCCGGTCGTCGCCGAGCAGCCTGGCGGCCAGGGTGTGGCCGAAATAGAGGTCGGGGGCCTCGTCGTAGCGCGGCGACAGGATGTCGTAGGCGCCCGGCCGCAGGTGGCCGTAGCGGGATAGGAATTCGGCGCGCGGCAGGCGGGCGAGATCGCGCTGCATCTCCGAGGCGACCGTCGAGACCCCCATGAGGAAGGCCTGGCGATCGGCGTCGCTGATGGCTCCGACCGTCACCATCGAGTTGAGCAGCTGGACGGCGATGAAGCCCACCCGGGCCAGGCCGGCGAACGGCCGGGTGCCGAACCGGCGGCAGTCCTCCAGCAGCCAATAGGTCTTGGCCAAGTCCGAGGCGTCGCCGTCCAGCACCCTGACCCGCCGCTCCTGCAGCTGCTCCAGGCGTTTGCGGTCGGCGAGCTTGGGGCTGGCGGCCGGATCCATGACCTGGCGGGTGAGGGCGTGCAGCGCCGAGCGCAACCGATCGGTCTCCTCGCCGGAGAAACCGGTGTCCTGAAGAGCGATCAGTTTGGCGTCGGTGTCGAACGCGTAGCAGCTCAGCACGATCTCGAACTCGATCTTGTCGTGCAGGGCCGGCGCCGCCAGCAGTCGGTCCATGTAGTGGTCGACCAGGCGATCGGCGGCTTCGTCGGGCAGGGCGACGGGCACGAAGCTGTCGAAGCTGGCGCGAACGTCGATGAAGGGAATGCCGAGGATATCGATCAGCAGCGGGACGCCGCGCAGGTCGCGGTAGCCATAGGTCGAGCGCTGGTGGGCCCAGACCTCGTCAGTGACCAGGCTGCGGTAGAGCGACAGGGCCAGCGGCCGCGGCCGCACCCCGATCATCTCGGCCGGATTCCAATCCGGCATGACGCCCAGGGCCGATCGGCGGCCGCGGGCGAGGGGATGGGCGCCCAGGGCGTCGGCGACCTTGGTCTCGGCCCGGGCGAGCAGCCGGCAATGGCGGTCGCGCTTCAGGACGGTCGGCGGCGCGTTGACCAAGGGACGGGCCTGAAGAAGCACCGGCAGGCGTTCGCCCTCGACGAAGGCGAACTCGATGTCGAGGCGGGTGAGGCCCGAGAGGGATTCGATCTCGTGCAGCAGGCGGACGATGGCGCCGCAGCGGCCCTTGGGCGCCTCGATCGCGCCGCGGAAATGGTAGCAGACCTCGGTCTCATTGGTGCGGCCGCCCGTCACCATGGTGGTGTCGGCGCCATGGCTGGTGTTGACCACGATATAGGGCCGGCCGGAGCCGACTTCCCGGCTTGTGGCGACGCCGCTGGCCACCACGCCCGACAGCATCGGCTGGATCAGCACCTTCTGCTCGGCCGTGCTGTCACCGTAGGAGGCGAAGACCGTGTCGATCGCCGTGGCCAGGGCGTCTTCGCCGACCACATCCTGGATCGACACGAAATGGCCGGCCAGGGACTGCAGCGCCCCGTCCTCGCCGGTCGCGCTCGAGCGCACGATCAGAGGCGCCGACATCCGGCCCGGTCCGCGCGCCCAAGGCAGGGCGAGGATCGCGCGCAAGGCGATGTCGGGGGCCGAGCGCCATTCGCCCTGGGCCACGGTCGCCTGCGGCAGCACCCTTGCTGTCGCGAGCTGCCCCTCGAGCTGGGCCAGGGTCGAGGCCTTGTCGACGAAGAAGGGGGAATTCATGACCCGCTCACACCTTCCGGACGGACCAGGCGCGGGTTCGGTAACGGACGTCGATCTGGTCGCGGCCCTTCAGCAGGTCCTCGATGGCCGCGAGGATCTCGGCCCACTTCTCGGGCCCGGCCTGGGCGGGGACGTCGTTGACCGACCGCCAGGCGCCCATGTGGCGCTCGACGCTCATGGTCTCGATGTGCGGCGCCTCGAGGAACAGCAGGTCGCCCCACAGGCCCGACGACATCAGGATGTCCTCCAGGCCCTGGGTGTAGGCGGCGGCGCCGGAGGATTTGCGCTGCAGCTGCGGGTAGATCTCGAGGATCTTGGCCTCGATGGCGCTCTGCAGCGGATCGTGCTCCACATCGCGCGGATTCCACATCAGGGTCAGCAGGCCGCCGGGGCGCAGGATGCGATGGAATTCGGCGAGCGCCTTCGGGGCGTCGGTCCAGTGGAAGGCCGAGGCCATGGTGACCCAGTCGAAGGCGTTGTCGTCCAGGCCGGTCGCCTCGGCCGTCCCCTTCACCCAGGTGAAGCCGGGCAGTCCGAGCTGCTCGCCCTCGTGGCGCATCTCGTCGGTCGGCTCGACGGCGAATCCGGACAGGCCGCCGCGTTCGGCCAGCATCTTGGTCAGTTTGCCCGTCCCGGCGCCGATGTCGGCCACCTGGTGGCCCGTCTGGCCGGCCAGGGCGTCGATGACGGGGACGGCGTAGGCCGGCCGGTGGACATAGGCCTTGGCCAGCTGGCTGAAATCGCCTTGGCGCATCACGCGGCCTCCCTTTCGAGGTGCAGGTGTCGGAAGAGTTCTTCGGCGACGACGGCGGCCGTCTTGGAGCCGTCGTCCTCGATCAGCACGTCGGGATCGATCGGCTCCTCGAAGGTCTGGTCGACGCCGGGGACGTTGCGGATGTGGCCGGCCAGGCCGCGGGCGTAGAGGCCCTTGGGGTGGCGCTGGGCGAGGATGGGGATCGGCACCCGCAGATAGATCTCGACGTAGCGAGGCAGGTTCTCGCGGTTCCACTGGTGGGCGGCGTGGAACATCGACACCGTTGAGCAGACCACGTCCGAGCCCTGTCCGCTGATCTCGCGACAGAGCTTGCCGTAGATCGCCGCCAGTTGTCGGCGATCGACTTCCTCATGGCTGTAGCCCTGTCCCAAGATTTCGCGCATCCGGTCGCCGTCCAGTTGAATGACGGGGCGGCCGCGGGCGGTCAGGCGCGTGGTCAGCGCCTGGGCGAGGGTGGTCTTGCCGGATCCCGAACGGCCAGTGACCCAGTAGGTCACGCCGGGAGTACAGGCCGGCTCATCAGGAGCTGGAAGCCTCGACATTTCGCTATCCACGAAGATCGGGCGATGCTTGCCGAGCCTCGCCCCGAAGGCGAGAGCAAAGACTCCGAACAGCGGAGCGGTAAATCTTTATATTTTATATTTTATATTTCATAATGCTGCACTCGCGAACAACAGCAAGCGCACGTCAATGACGTGGGCTATAGAGTCTTAATGTGCGATTTACTAGCCTCGAGCCGCGCGAACGCTGCGAGGTGACGGCGACGACACTGACGCGCCCGCTCGCTTTTTAGGCTCAGGACTCATAGCCAGAACAGCACGGTAGCGGCGAGAGCGACGGCGGACAGGAAGACGGTCGGGCATCGATCGTAGCGGGTGGCGACGCGCCGCCAGTCTTTGAGCCTGCCGAACATGATCTCGATGCGGTTGCGGCTTTTGTACCGGCGCTTGTCGTATTTGACGGGTTCGGTGCGGGATTTCCGGCCGGGAATGCACGGTGTGATGCCCTTCGCCTGCAAGGCCTCCCTGAACCAGTCTGCGTCATAGCCCCGGTCGCCCAGCAACCATTGCGCCTTGGGCAGGCTGTCCAGCAGGGCCGCCGCACCGATGTAGTCGCTGACCTGGCCAGCTGTCATGAACAGGCTGATCGGACGTCCAGTGGCGTCAGTCACGGCGTGCAGCTTGGTGTTCATGCCTCCCTTGGTGCGACCGATGAGCCGCCCGAGACCCCCTTTTTTACCCCCAGGCTCGAAGCCGTGCGGTGCGCTTTGAGATAGGTCGCGTCGATCATAATCGTGCGGCGCTCGGCCTTGCCACCAGACAGGCCCTCCATCATCCGTATGAAGACGCCTGCATCACTCCACCGCTTCCAGCGATTGTAAAGCGTCTTGTGTGGGCCATAGACCGGCGGTGCATCACGCCAGCGTAGCCCGTTGCGATTGACGAAGATGATCCCGCTCAACACCCGGCGATCATCAACCCTGGGCTTGCCGTGGCTCTTGGGAAAGTGCGGACGCAGCCGCACCATCTGCTCGTCCGTCAGCCAATAAAGGTCGCTCATGTCCAGTCTCCTTGCAGAGGCTGAATCAGATCGAGCGCATCACATCAATGGGTCCTGAGCCTAGGGGAATCCCGGTTTCTGGTCAAGGAATTGTTGCACGTCTGACGCGAGCGCTCGCTGGGGCTTCCGCTCCAGCAAGGATCACCGCCGCCAGCGTAATCAATCTGGGGTGGCGAGGGGCCGCATGCCCATCGCTTTGACCCTTGCGATGAACGGAGCGACGCCAGGATTGAACCGGGAGCACGAGACCCAGCGCGTCGCCATGACTCGCGCGTCGTTGCGGAAGGAGCTGGCGAGGCGACCGGCGTGTGCCGCGTCTTCAGCGTCGCGATGTCTCATTCCGGCCTTTGGCACACGGCCTCGACATTGACCCCGTCGGGATCGATCACAAACGCAGCATAATAGGCCGGATGGTAATGCGGCCTGATGCCGGGCGGGCCGTTGTCACGGCCGCCGTGCGCGATCGCTGCGGCGTAGAAGGCGTCCACCGCCGCTCTGCTCTCGGCTTCGAACGCGATATGGATGCCCGTTCCTCGCGGGCCTTCTGGAACGTCGCGACGGCTGTCGCTGGATAGCCAGAAGAATGGCTTTCGACCGGCGCCGTATCCGATACCGTGATAGCCGCCGGTCTGCTCGGGCGTCACTTCCATCACGTTGGCGACGCCGAGCGGCTTGAGCGCAGCGTCATAAAACCGCCGAGCGTCTTCCAGGTCAGCGGGGCTGAAGCCCATGTGATCGATCATGACTGTGCCCCTATATGGTTCCGCCTTCCCGGCTTGTAGCGAGTGAGGCCAAATCCTGGAACTGCGTCCTATCAAACTACCTGAGCAGAGACGCTGACGCGTTTCGGCTGTTCGAACGGCCACGACTTGGCCTCGCGGGCCAGGGTTTCGAGGTTCTGAAGCATCCGCGACCTTTGCAGCCTCAGGCGGATGGGGTCGACGTCGCGCCATCGGTTGGTCGGGGCGCTCTCACGAAGCAAACATGTTCCCGATCGCTATCAAGAGTGGCGGTGAAGCCGGCGCGCAGCCAGGATTGGCACTGCACCGGCGCCGTGTCCGCGTCGGCGCCGGCGAGCCACCATTCGGGCCGCGCCGCGCCCTTGGGCAGCATGGCGCCGATCACGTCCTCAATGTGGGTCAGGCTCATCGCATAGGTCGGCGTTTTCTGGCGGCGGAGATGTGCGTTCAATCGGTCGTATTTGCCCATCGTCACATCGTCCCGAGATCGGTCTCCGTCCAAGGGCGGGGCCTTTGACACAGCTCGGCTGCGGCCGCCAGCACGGCGCGACATGACGCCTCACGGCGGCGGTCAGCGCTCCACGACTGGCGCGGCCAGCGGCGGCGGGCCCGCTTCGACGGCGGATGCGGGGGCGAGCGCGCCGGACCGGAGCCGGGCGAAGTAGGAATTCAGGTCGCGCTTCAGCTCGGGCGCGAACAGGACGAGGGCCAGGGTGTTGGGCACGGCCATGGCGAAGACCATGGCGTCCAGGAACCGGATGGCCTCGCCGACCGTGAGCACCGGGGCGACCGCCACGGCGAGGAGGAAGACCAGGCGGAAGGCGTTGCGCCGGCGCGGCCCCTCGCCGGCGAGCCAGCCGAAGGCCCGTTCGCCATAGTAGGCCCAGCCGATCACGGTCTTGTAGGCCAAGAGCGCCACCAGCACCGCCAGGACCGGCGCGAACCACGGAAGCACCGCCTCGAAGGCGGCCGAGGCGATTTCAACGCCGCCGGCCGCGCCCGTGGGGATCGGCGCGCCGACGGCGAGGATCACCAGGGCGGTCAGATTGCAGACCACAACCACAGTGATGAAGGGCTCCAGCAGGGCCACGAGCCCTTCGGAGATGGGTTCGTCGGTCTTCGCGGCCGCGTGGGCGATCGCCGCCGAACCGAGGCCGGATTCGCCCGCATAGACCGCGCGCTGGACCCCGACGACCAGGGCGCCGAGGGCGCCGCCAGCGGCGGCCTTCAGGCCGAAGGCGCCGGCCATGACGTCAGCCAGGACGCCGGGCAGGGCGGGGGCCTTGGCCACGAGCACCACGGCGGTGGCGACGAAATAGGCGACCACCAGGCCGGGGACGAGGCGCGTGCAAAGACGGGCGATGCCCTTGACCCCGCCGATGATCACCAGGCCGACCGCGGCCGCGAACAGGACGCCAAACAGCAGCGGGCTTTCCATGCCGGTGACCGCGCGGACCTGCACGAAGGCCTGATTGACCTGGAAGACGCTGGTGGCCGCCAACATGGTGGCGACGCAGAAGAGCACGGCGAAGGCTTGGCCGACGGGACGCAGGCGGATCTTGGCGAAGGCGATGGGCAGATAGTGCATCGGCCCGCCGTTGACGACGCCGTCGGCTGCGATCGACCGGTGCTTCACCGCCAGGGCGCATTCGGCGAATTTGAGCGTCATGCCGATGAAGCCGGTGACGGTCATCCAGAACATCGCCCCGGCGCCGCCGATGCTGATGGCCAGGGCCACGCCGGCGACGCTGCCGACGCCCAGGGTGCCAGCCAGCGCCGTGCTGAGGGCGGCGAACTGGCTGACCTCGCCCCGGTCGGCGGGATCGGCGAAGTCGCCCCTCACCAGACGCACGGCCTGGCGTAGGCCGCGCAGGTTGACGAAGCCGAACCACAGGGTCAGGGCGACAGAGACCGCCACGAGCCAGATCACCACCAGGGGCAGCTCCGCCGAGCCGATCGGGACGGCGGCGAAGACCATCCGATTGGCGAAGTCGGCCGCGGGGCCGAGGGCGGCGTTGATCGCCGCCTCCGCATGGGTGAGCGAAAGGGTCATCTCAGTCCGGCCGTTCTGGAGAATTGGGAAAGGGCGAGGTCGACCTCTGTGGCGAGGACCGCCATCGTCGTCGGGCCTCGGGGATCGACCTGCACGAAGGGGATGCCGCAGGACGCAGCGCCCGCACCGTCGGTGTCGCGGTTGTCGCCGATCATCACCGCCCGGCCGGGCTCGACCTTGGCGCTCGACAGGGCGGCGCGGAACAGGGTGGGCTGGGGCTTGCCGACCACCTCGACCTCGACGGGCGCTCCCGCCAGACAGGCGACGACGGCCGCCAAGAGGGCTCCGGTCTCCGGCGCAATCGTACCGTTCGGGCCCGGATGGGCGCCGTCGGGGTTGGCCGCGACGATATGGCCGCTGCGCCGCGCCGAGTTGGCGGCGGCCGCAAGGGCGTCGAAGGTGAAGCTCGTGTCGCGCAACAGGATGACGCAGTCGGCGTCTCCGTGACTCAGACGCATGTCGAGGCTGGCGGCGAAGGCGGTCATGGTCGGATTGGCGACCAGATGCACGGGCCGGCCCTGGGAGATCACCGCCTGGCGCAGCAAGGTCTGATGGCCGGCCAGCAGGATATTGCCCTTCTCCATCTGGACATGGGCCGCGCCGAGCCGGCGCTGCAGGTCCTGAGGCAGGTCCGTGGAGTTGTTCGAAAGGATGTAGGCGCGCCGGCCGAGGGCCAGCAGCAGCTCCCGCGCTCCGGGCAGGAGGCCGTCGCTATCGGCGAGGCAGCCGTCCCAGTCGAGGAAAACAGCCTCGGCGCCGGCGATCAGCTGGGCGGATTGAGACGACTCACGCATTCTGTACTCCGCACCCTGGGTCGGGGCCGACGGATCTCGGACGCGCGGCGGCGAACTTGAGCGTTTCCATCATCGTTTCCCCCGATTTTTTGCTCGGTTGATTCCATCAACCTGTACCCCAGACGACCCTGAAGAGTAAGTATTCTAACACTCAACCACGACACTTTTTGGTGCAGGTTTCGCCCCAGGAGCGCGCCCTGCGCGCCCTCAACGCGCCATGGGCAATGGGTCGCCAACAGAGCAACAGCGGCGACTGAGGACAGGACGTGCCTTCGCCGGGAACTAGAGCCGAGGATCGCCGGGCGAAAAGTCGCTGCCGAACCGCTCCAGGGAGGCCGTGTAGGTGGTCAGGCCGAGGCCATTCCAAGCATGGAGCTGGAAGCCCGGGGCCTCCATGGAAAGGCGCGGCGAGGCGGCGCCGAAGTCGAGCGCGACGAGATGGGCCGTCGAGGGGCAGCTCGAGGCCGGAACGCCGAACGCCTGGGTGTGGATCGCCCGATGGATATGGCCGCAGACAAAACCGGTAACTCGGCCTGGATAGGCCTCGACGACGCGGCGGATCGGGTCGGTCCAGGCCAGACTCTCGGGGTCCATCCACGGGATCCCCGTCATGAACAGCGGATGGTGGGTGACGACCAGGGCCGGCGTGGCCGAGGCCGCCAGGGTCTCGGCGAACCAGCCGGCCCTGGCGTCGCAGAACTCGGGCGCATCGGACCCGGCCGTGACGGTGTCGAGCACAATCACCCGGAGGGACTCAAAGCCAAGAACGTATTGGATGAAGGGGGACGGGGCGGAGGTCGCCACGACGCTGGGGAAGGCCGCCCGAAAGGCGTCGCGGTCGTCGTGGTTGCCGGCGGCCGGCGCGACCGGAGCCCTCAGCTTGGCCAGGATCGCCATCAGGACGTCGTACTCCGCCGGGTCGCCCGACTGCGTCAGGTCGCCGCTGAGCACGACGAGGTCAGGCTGGGGCTGGAGCCGGTTGAGCGCCACGACCGCTCGGGCGAGCATGTTGCGCGTGTCGACCCGCCCGTAGGCCAACGTCCCGTAGGGGACCACATGGAAGTCGGAGATCTGGGCGATGAGCATGCGACCTCCGAGGGGCTGGGGTCGCAGTAAGTGATCTCATCCGGCCTGTCTATCCAGGAGTAAGTGTTCTGACACTCCAAAGCCGGTCCGGGCGACGGCCCGCCGCCTTTGCGCCAGCCGCGCGCCGACCTCGGCGGCCAAGGCGCGGATATCGCGATCCGCGACCCCGTCCCGGGCCATCAACAGCCGCACGATGGGGTCGGCGAGGATCTGGTCGAGGGTGAGCTCGTCAGGGCGCATCGCTACTCTCCGGACGCCCCCGCCCCTTGGCGCGTCGCCGAGCGATATAGGCGGCGGATATGACACTCCCAATCGGACGGAGGCCGGAAAGGGGGTCGTCAGCACACGCCGCCGCCAAGGCGGGATCGCGCCGACCGGGCGAGGTCGGCATACTCCCGCCATTCTCACGGGATGACGATTCGGGAGCGCCGATGTCCGCCAGTCGAACAGAAGCCGTCGCCGACTGCAGGCGGATGCTGAGGGGGTTTTCCGGCGCCCCGGATCCTCGGCGGCACGGCCGACGGATCGCCTCCACCCTGGCCGCGGCGACCGGTTGGACGCCGGAGGCCCGGCGCGAGATCGAGGCCCTGGCGGTCTGGTTGTCGGAAAGTCCGCCGGAAAACGCCTTGCGACTGCGTTGTCAGGCCGTGCTCGACAAGCTCGCCTGACGGAATGGACTAGAGGTCGAAGCTGTCGGGCAGCGCTTTAGTCACACGATCGATCAGGTCGCGCGGGTCCAGGCCGAGCGCCTTGGCGATGGCGATGAACTCGAGGATATCGAGCCGTCGCTCGAGGTTCTCGATCTTGTTGATGAAGGACCGGGGCTTTTTCAGCCGCGTCGCCAGGGCCTGTTGGGACAGGTCCTGACCCACGCGGGCCTGCTGGATCGCCTCGATCGCTGTTCGGTAGTCGGGCGAGACCACCCAGCGTCTTTGCATCAAGCGACCCACTAATTTGCAATTCTGCGGGCGATTGATAACGGTTGGGGGTGGCGTCCCCATCTTGGGGACGTGGATCGCGTATTGAGGCTATGGAATCTTCGTGGCTACCATGAGTTGGTAGACACTTTCGCCCAAGCCTCTAGGAGGCTGCGACATGACCGAAGGCGGAGGCGGGCGCCCCACGATCGCGTTCGACCCGGACGCCGCCACGGCGGACGCCGCGTTGGACAAGTGCGACGTCATCGACGCACACGTGGGTCGTCAGATCAAGACCGTGCGCATGTTGTGCGGAATGAGCCAGCCGGACCTCGCAGGGCCGCTCGGAGTGACTTTCCAACAGCTGCAGAAATATGAGCGCGGCGAGAACCGGATCGCCGCCTCCAAACTCTACCTCGCGGCGTCGACGCTGAAAGTCGATATCAACCGGTTCTTCGAGGGACTGCCGGATCCGACCGGCGGCGTGTCGGACCAGGCGCTCTTGACCGCACAACGCGACATGGTCGCCTTCCTGGCCGAGCCCGAGGGTCGCGATCTGGCGTTGCATCTGCCTAAACTGACGCGACCCTTGCGGTCTCACGTCGCCAAACTGGTGCGGGCCATGGCCGGCCAGGCGACGGCGGATCGCGCGCTGGAGGACTGAAACCCGCCGCCCCGTTTCCAGGGCCGCCGCCCTAGGCGCGCGGATCGGAGCGGCCGCGCCCTCCAGGCGTGGCCGGCGCCATCGCCTTGGCCAAGGCCGCCATCTCCCGCTGGACCGGCTGGGGGATCTGGGGAAAGGCGCGCACCATCGTGACGCCAGCGGGGGTTTCGAGAACCGCGGCCAGATCGTCTCCCTCCGGCGCGGCGAGGCCCACGAGCGCGCGGTCCTTGGTCAACCCCTCGAAGAAGTCGCTGACATCGCACCCGATCACCTCCGCAAGATCCCAGAGGGTCGAGGCGGCGATCCGGTTCTGGCCCATCTCGTATTTCTGCAGCTGCTGGTAAGAAATCCCAACCGCCCGCGCCAGGACCGGCTGGCTGAGCCGGGCTCGGACGCGCAGGGCGCGCACCCGCACGCCGACATGCGCATCAACGCGATGCGGCTCGACCACTTTATTCACCCGCCCCTCCCGACCTTGTCCGCCCCCGGGACGATCCGTTCCGACGAGCGACCCGATTCCGCTGATGACCGCCACGATTGCGGACGGCAATTCAAATTCGATCTCGCTCCCAGCGTTCCATAGCGCGAAACGCCGCGTCCACGCCCATGCCGCCATCTCGGGCCTGCTGGTAACTTCGACCTCGTTCCGATCGCGGCGCCCGGACAGGCGTGACATTACGCGTTCAGGAGCGGCTGTCGGTAAGTAAATAGACAATCGCGATTGGGAATTGAAAGGCCGGGTTTCTGCGCCGACTCCGCCTACCGAGGATGCGCGGGACGACGGCCCGTGCGCGGTTCAGTCTTCCCGCAACGCTTCGACCGGCCGCGCCACGGACAGGCGCCAAATCTCGAACGCGGCGGCCAGGGCCGTGGCAGCGAGGAGCACGGCGAAGGCAATGAGGATGGAGGGCGCGAGGAAGGGCGCCCGATCGGAATAGGCGCTCAGCCAAGCCCGAGCGCCCAGGACACCGGCCGAACCGCCGAGCGCGAAGCCGATCGCGACCGGCGTGATGATGCGGCGCGCCAGCAGGCCCGCGATCGCCGTCGCCTCCGCGCCGAAGGCGCGCCGCACCGCCGCCTCCTTGCGCATCTGGCGGGCGCGATCGAGCGTCATGGCCAAGACGCCGATGGCCGCCGTCGCGGTCAGGACGGCCGCGAAGGCCAGAATCAGGCCGCGCAGCCGGATGAGGTCGGCGAAGGCGATGTCGACCTGATCCTGCAGGGCCACCCGGTCGATCGGCTCGCCGGGGAAAACGTCGGCGACGGCCTCGTCCAGGCGCGCCTCCGAACCGTCGGCTGCGCGGGCGATGAGGAACCCGGTCGGAGCGCCGTTCTGCACCAGGGCCGTGGCGGCGTCGCCGTTGCGCAGCTGGCCCAGGGGCATGTCGGCGATAACGCCGGAGACCCGCCAGGCCGTGCCGGCCCGTTCCGTGGTCAGAACCGCGCCGATCGCCTCGGACGGCGAACCGAAGCCGAGTCGCCGCGCCGCCGTCGCGCTGATCACGGCGGCCTGGGTCGAGGCCTCGACCGAATCCTGTTCGCTTTCGAGGCTGCGAGGCGCGGCCCCGGCGAGAAGGGTGGCGCCGAGGGTTTCCAGATAGCCCGGCCGCCAGCCCGCCGCGGCGATCTCCGCCGTCTGGCCCTCGCGTGCGACCGTCTGGCGCGAGAGGCCGCCTTCGGTGGGGAGAGCCACGGCCAGGGCGACGTCGTCGCCGGCCGTGACGCGGGCTGCGGCAAGGAGCGTCGGACCGCGGGGATCGTCGGCCGCCAGACTCTCGGGCAAACGGTAGGCGATCACCCCGCCCGGCTCGAAGCCCAGGCTGCGGCCGGCGAGGTGGTCGAGTTGGATCGACACGGCCACGGCGAAGACCAGGGTGGCCGCGCCGCCGCCGATCTGCAGGGTCACGAGCATCGGACGGATCCAGCCCATTCCGGGCAGGCGGACGTCCCGCGCCGAGAGAACCTCTCGCGGGCGCATCCGGCCGGTGATCCACGCCGCATAGGCGCCGGCGAGACCTCCAGAGAGAACGGCGGCGGCGAGGATGGTCGCCAGGGTGGCCGGATCGGGCCAGCGCGGGAGCGGGCGATCGATCAGGGCGCCGAAAGCGCCCGAAAGCAGAAAGGCCGTCGCCATGCCCAGGACGGCCGCCCCCAGCCCGGACAACACCGCCTGGCCGATGACCTCGAGGGCGACGCCGGCGCGACCGGCCCCGAAGGCCCGCCGCACGGCGATGGCGGGCGCTCGGGCCAGGGTCTGGGAAACATTGAGGCTGGCGGCGTTGAGGCTCGCCACCAGGACAATGATCACGGCGACGACGGAGAGGAGGGCGAGCGTTCCACGGTCGAACCGGGCTCCGTCAGACCGCGCGCCGAGAGCCACCGCCTGCTCCAGGTCGCGAACAGGGACCAGGTGGTGCGCCAGGGTCAGCCCGGCGCCCGATGCTGCGGGGTTGGCGGCGAGATAGCGGCCGAGCGCGGCCGACCCGTGCCGATCCGCCACAGCCTCCACCCGTCCGACCGAGTCCGGGCTCGGGTCGTCCAGCCGCACGAAGGTCGTCGCCCCGCCGATGGCGAAGGTCAGGCTCGCGCGGGCGTCGTCGGTCTGACGCAGGGAGCTCGCAGGGCCCTGGCTGGAGATGAAGGCGCGATCGTTCTGGAAGCTTGAATTCGGGTCCAGTCGGTCGATCACGCCGGAGACCGTGTAGCCGTGCGCGCCGAGCCGCACCGTGCGCCCGACCGGATCGGCTGCGCCGAAAATCTCGCCGGCGAGGTCTCGGGTGAGCACGATCCCGTCCGGCCGTCCTAGGCCGGCGCGGAGCGCCGCGGCCGCGCGTCCGAAATCGACGACGTCCAGCAACTGGGGATCGGCCTCGGTGACGCTGATCCAGTAGCGCTCGCTCTCGGTCTCGAGTGCGCGGGGATCGGTGTCGCGCGCGATGCGGGCGACCTGCAGGCCCTCGCCGCCGGCGCGCAGCGCCGGCGCCAAGTCGGTCAGGCCGCTAGCCATCAGGAGCGGGTCCTGTCCCCCTCGACCGACGGCCGTATAGGTCTGAAACACCCGGGCGGCGGGATCGAAAGAAGCATTGTAGCGGCGCTCGTGCTGGACGGCCGCGGCGACGAGGCTGAAGGCGGTGAAGGCCACGGCCAGGGCCAGGAGCGTTATGAGGCGCAGACCGGACGGGCGTCGCGTCATGCGGCCGGGCCGTCGACGCCGATGATCTGGCCGTCCTGCATCCGCACGCGACGTCGGGCGCGTTCAGCGAGTTCCGGGGCGTGGGTGACCACCACCAGGGCGGCGCCCGTGCGGGTCAGCTCTTCCAGCAGATTCATGATGGCTTCGCTGTTGCGGCTGTCGAGGTTGCCCGTCGGTTCGTCGGCCACGATCAGTCGGGGTTCGGCGGCGAGGGCGCGGGCGATGGCGACACGCTGTTGCTGACCGCCTGACAATTGCGATGGCCGGTGAGCCAGTCGGCCCGACAGGCCGACCTGGTCGAGGAGTTCGCGGGCGCGCTGTCTGCGGGCCTGGGTCCCGACCTTCAGATAGTGGAGCGGCATCTCCACGTTTTCCTGGATGGTCAGGTCCTCGATCAGGTTGAAGGCTTGGAAGATGAAGCCGATGTTGCCGCGGCGCAGCCGGGTCATCGCCCCCTCCTCGTGACGGGTGAAGCGTTGGCCGAAGGCCGAGACCTCGCCCGTGTCGGGAAAGTCGAGCAGGCCGAGCAGGTTCATCAGGGTCGACTTTCCGCACCCCGACGGCCCGGAGACCGATACGAACTCGCCGGCCGACACGGCAAAGTCGATGTCGCGCAGGGCGTGGGTCCGGACCTCGGTCGAGACATACGCCTTGGAGACTCCCTCGAAGCGGATCAGCTCGGTCATCGCGCGCCTCCCGCCAGGGTGATCACCCTTGCGTCGCCGAAGTCCCGGTAGCTGGAGACGATCACCCGTTCGCCCGGTTGAAGGCCCGCGGTCACCGCCACCCGGTCGGGCGTGCGGATGCCGGTCGTGATGGCGCGCCGTCGCGCGGTGCGGCCGTCCGGATCCACCACGAAGATCCACGCCCCGGAGGTCTGTTCGAGATAAGGGCCGACCGGAATCGAAGGGAATGTGCCGGACGCCGACAGGTCGATCCGCCCCTGGATGTTCTGGCCCGGGTTGAGCGCAACCTGGCGGTCCCTCAACGCCATCTCGACGCGGAAGCCGCCTTCGCGAACGTCCGGAGAGACGTGGGTCACTTCGAGCGCCCTCGGGAGGCCGCCGATCTCGATGGAGCCGCCCTGTCCGCGCGCCACGCGCGCGGCGTAGAAGGCGTCGAGCTGGGCCACGATCGTCGACCCCGTCTGCGGATCCACCTGGGCGAGGGTGTCGCCGACGGCGATCGCCTCGCCGGTCTGGCGGTCCAGCCCCAGGATGCGACCCGCCCGCGGGGCCCGGACGACGAAGCCGTCGAGCTGGTCGCGGGTTGCGGCCTGGTTGGCGCGCAACTGGCCCAGATAGGTTCCGGCGCTGTCGCGTTGGGAATCGCGGGCGGGACGGTTGCGCTCCATCGTCGCGCGAAGCTCCGCGGCGATCCGCTCACGGAAGGCGAGCTGGTCCCTGAGCGGCGTGACATAGGCCTCGTTGACGAGGCCCTGCGACAGCAGGACTTCCTGGCGGCGCAGCCGTTCGGCGAGCTCGTCGCGGGAATGCAGGGCTTCGATATAGGCCCGCCGGTCCTGGCTCTCCGCGTCGGACAGGCCGGTGCGGGCGGAGGCCGTGGCGAACATCTCGGACTGGATGCGGGCGAGCCGGTCGCTGATCGCCAACTCGCGTTCGGGGTTGGACAGGGTGACGATCGGGCGCCCGGCCTCGACCCAGTCACCGGACCGGACGTGGACCTGGGTCACGCGCCCGGCCTCGGGGGCGGTGAGTTGCACGATGTCGAGGGGCACCACGCGGCCGACGAAGGCCGCCGCCTCCGTCAACTGACGGGATTCTACGCCGGCGACCCGCACGTCCGCGGCCGAGACGGTGAGATCGCCGGCGCGCTGCAGCGAGAGCACGGCCAGGCCCAGGCCCGCGAGCACGATCGGGCCGCCGAACATGGCGATCCGCTTCCACAGACGCAGACGCTTCTCGCGGTTCCCAAGCGGCTCGTCCATGCCCGTGAACGCCGCGTCCGGGGATTGGAATCGGGTCATGCCTCACCTGTTTCCGGTTCGCCATCGCAGTCCCGGCCCGCTGTGGCCGTCGGGGGCGCCCGCGTCGACCAGGCTGCGAAGGCTTCGTCCCAGTCGTCCGGGCGGGGCAAGCCGACGTCGGGGCCAAGCCTTTCGAGCCAGCCCGCGGCCTCGCCGCTGTCGGCGATATCGCGCGAGATCCTCCCGAGAAGGCCGGCGTCTCCCAGGGTGTCGAGGAAATCGATGACCGCGCCCGTCTGTGCGTAGAAATCGTCGGGGGAGGAGCCGGTGACGCCCAGTTCACTGAGGGTGAACTCCAATACGATGGCCTGGTTGGAGGCTGCGGCCCTGGCCCGGGCGATCTCGGTCTGCAGTCGTTGGGACGCGAAGACGGGATGGGCTTGGACGACGAACCGGGTGAAGGGCGTCAGCCGGCCATCGGCCACCAGGGCGCCGAACCGTCGGCGTCGGTCGTCGCGCGAGGCCGTCGATTCCATCGCCACTCCGGCGGCCTCGTCCAGCCAGTCGGGCGCGTCGCCGCCATACTGACCCTTGCGCAGGTTCGGCAGCAGGGTGTTCAGCAGGAAGGTGTGCCCCAGTTCATGGCGCAGTGACGATGCATGCGCCTCGGGTGTCTCGGGCTCCGAACGGTTGAAGCGCCAGGGAAGGACCCAGCCCTGGCGTTCGAGGGGAAGCTCTTCGAACAGCCCGGCCAGCCCCGTCGCCATGACGGCGCCGGCCAGCGGCGCGACGCCGAATCTGCGGTCGAAACAGGTGCGCGCGAGCGCCACGGCTTGGGCGGTTCCTTCGGCGTGCGACGGGTCCTCGACGGCCAGATAGTCGACGCCGGCGCGGAACCAGAAGGCGTTGTCGAGCGCGACCGGAACCGGCAGGGCGTCGCCTGTCAGGGGACCTTCCGCGCCTCCGCTCGGAGGAGCGGCCTGGGGGAAGAGCAGGAGGTGCAGAGCCGCTGGAACGACGGCGGCGCTCATGAACCGACGCGCTGGAGCGAGAAGCGATTGTTGGAGCCGCCGATCCGGACGGTTCCCGCCAGCCGCTGGCCGCGCAGGGTGCCGCGGAACTCATGGACCGGGTTGGACGGCAGGGTGAAGGTGACGACGTCACCGCGGCGGACGATGTTCTCGATCGGATTGCGGTCCGTCGTAAGGCCGATGATCTGGAATCGGCCGCTGCGCTCGCCGGCGTCGAACCACAGATTGATCGGATGCTCGTTGTCGCCGAGGCTCATCGTCCCGGTCCAGCGACCCTCGAGCGCCCCCGCGGTCTGGGCGGCCGGGGCGGGGGATATGGGTTTGGCGTGCGTCGTCTGCGCGTCGCTCAGGGCGAGAACCAGGGAGGCGAACAGGGGAACGAGCATGCCGATAGTCCGAAAACGAAAAGGGGAGGGTGGCGCGGCCGACGCGCCTTCGTCCTAGTAGACCGTGGTGCCGTCCGGATAGACGATGATCCGAACGACCTCGCCGTTCTTGATTTCAGCGGTCGCCGGGGCGGCGAAGCTGACGAAGGCGCCGGCCAGGGCGGCCGCGGCGACGAGGGCGCGAAGCGTTCTCATGGTGATCTCCTCCAAAGCCGAGAGATTTCGGCAGGACCAAACTGCCATCGCGATGTATCCGCAGGTTGTCGCGTCCTGGTCGCCAGTCCGCGGCGCGACACAATTGGGATACAGTCGAGCGCGACAAAGTTCTGATGATCCGCAGCAGCTCCAAAATTCTGGTCGTGGATGACGACATCGGCATTCGAACCGCGATCCGAGACTACCTGGACGGGTTTGGCGTCAGGACCCTTCTGGCGGCCGACGCCGTCGAGATGGAGCGGGTGCTGGCGACCGAAAGTGTCGATCTCATCGTGCTGGACGTCATGATGCCGGGGGAAGACGGTCTCGCCGTGTGCCGCCGGCGCGGCGACAGCGGCGTGCCGATCCTGATGCTCAGCGCGCTGGGCGACCCGGCGGACCGCATCGTTGGCCTTGAGCTCGGCGCTTCCGATTACCTGGCCAAGCCTTTCGAGCCGCGCGAACTGCTGGCCCGCGTGCGCGCGCTCCTGCGTCGCCAGGTCGCGCCCTCAGAGGGACCGAGGATCGCGCGCCAGTGGTCGTTCAGCGGCTGGAGCTTCGACGGCGAGACGCGCCGGCTCACGCGTCCGAATGGCGCCGAGGTCGTCTTGACGTCGGCCCAGGCGGCCCTGCTCAAGGTGTTTCTGGAACGTCCCGGCCGCCTGCTCACCCGGGACCAGCTGATGACGCTGACCCGGGGCGGAAGCGCCGAGGTTTTCGATCGCGCCATCGACCTGTCGGTCAGCCGGTTGCGTCGGTTGCTCGGAGACCAGGATCGCACCCCGCTCATCGAGACGGTTCGCGGCGAGGGCTACCGACTGCGGCCCGCCCACCCCCCGTCATGACCCGTTTCGCGCCGCGATCGATCACGGGCCAGGTCTTCGCCCTCGCCTTTCTCTGCATCGTCACCACCCTGGCCACCGGGCTGCTCGTCACCTTGGTCATGCCCCCGCCGCCGCAGCCGGTGATGCGGGTTCGCGACGTGGCCGAGGCGGTCATGTCCCCCGGGCGGCGCTCCGATCTCATCGTGGCGCATCACGAGGCGGCGCCCTTTCCCGCGGCTCCGGACAGAAGTCAGCCGGTCTCCTTGATCGCGGAAGGTCTGGCTCACGCCCTCGGCGTCCCTGCGGAGAGAGTCCGCGTCGAGATGGTCGATGGGACGAGCGAGCCGGCCGCTACCAGTCTGACGATCCTGAACCTCCCGCCCGGCGCCGTCCGCGCCGGTCGCCAGCCGCCGACGGTCGCCGAGATCGTGGCGACCGAGGACATCACCTTCCCCCCGTTCCGCGCCGCGGTAGGCGACGGCGCGGCTTGGGTCTCGGCCAGCCCGCACCGGCCGTTGGTGTCCCTTTGGCATTGGCACCTGGCGCTGGCGTTCCTGGCCGCAGCGGCGGTGCTCGCCCTGCCGACGCTGTTGCTGGCCCGGATCTTCACCCGCCCGCTGAGGGACTTGGCGGTGGCGGCCGCGGCGTTCGATTCCGGATCGCGCGACGCGGCTTTGCCGATCGGCGGCCCCAGCGAAATACGGCAGGCGGCGACCGCCCTCCACGGCATGCAACTGCGCTTGCAGAACCATGTCGAGCAGCGGACCCAGATGTTGTTCGCGATCGCGCACGACCTCCGGACCCCGCTGACCAGCCTCAAGCTGCGTTTGGAGGCCGCGCCCTCGGCGCTCAGGAAGGTGATGGGACCAGAAATCCGACGGATGCAGGCGATGATCGAGCAGCTCCTGCTGTACGCATCATCAGGACGGTCCCCGAGACAGGAGCGGGTCGATCTGGGCCAATTGGTCCGCGAAGCGATCGATCGCCAAGGCGGGGCCACGATCGTCACAACGGGTCTGGACCTAGGCGTGATCGTCCTGGGATCCTCTTTGGATCTGTCGCGCATGCTCGACAACCTGTTGGCCAACGCCGTCAAGTTCGGCGCCAATAGCGATGTCTACATCGGCCTGACGAGGCAGGGCGAAACGGCGCAGCTGACGGTCGAGGACAGGGGGCCCGGAATGCCCGAGCATCAACTGGAAAAGGTGTTCCAGCCCTTCGTGCGCCTGGAGCAGTCCCGATGCGCTGAAACCGGCGGAATCGGACTGGGGCTCGCCCTGGTTCGGGCGGTCGTTGAAAGTCATGGAGGCAAGGTCACCCTGCGGAACCGCCCTAACGGAGGCCTCACGGTCACGGTCAACCTGCCGGCACGGATACGCGACGCCGAAACCCCGAGCCAGTCCTGAGATCAGGCGTCGGCGCTGCAGAGCATCCGCCCCCGAGACTTGCCGGAGCCTATCCAAGGTTCTGTTCGGCGGCGGCCGATGGACGCCGCCGAACGTCATGGGTGAGTTCAGGCCCCCATTCCACGGATTCTGAGAGGCTCTCCGATCGCGGTGCTGACCCTTTGGCTGCGACCTCTCGGACGAGGGTCGCTTCATGGGACGCGGCGCCATAGTCGAGATCGGCTCTTCCAATCGTGTCGTTTGGCAATGTCCTGAGCGGCCTGGCGGATGCGCCCGGTCGAGCACGGCGATCCGGACCCTGGCCAGGACCGCATTGTAGTTCTCGTCGTCGAGCTTCTGCTGTTCGGCTTCCAGGCTCTCGAGATGTACTCGGCGAGGCCGGGGGCCTGGAGAAGGCCTTGTGTGGGGAATTCTAAGTCAACCTCTAAGAACCGCGGCAGGTCGCCGGCCATGTACGGCCATTCAGGTGGCGAGTTGCAGTGTGAATCTCGGAGGCCAGCTTCGGACAGCACTGCAGAACGGGTCTGCCATCACTTGCTTCTGCGTGAACCAGACGTCTACATCGGCTATCCGACGGTCGGAGCAAGCGATGACTCTGCCTGAAATGATCCCGGCTATGAGCTTGGTGATCTCTGCCATTGCTCTCGTCACCTCTTGGCGCGCGCTCGACCTCAGCAGACAGTGGAACAAGATCAATTCCATCAAGAACTTCGTCGATGAGCCGCGCGCGGAGGAAATTCTCGATAAGCTAGATATCCACCTTCACAGGCTGAATATCTCAAATGATCGGTCGACCCCTCTGACTGAGGTCGACGCTCAGCGGTTGCTCGGAGATAAGGAGGGTGAGCGCGCAATTAATCGCGTCCTCACATATTTCGAACGTCTCTCTGCCGCCGTGAATGTAGGCGCGATCAACGACGAACTCGCGTATCAGTTCAGCGTCGGCGCTGTACTGAGCGCGTACAGGAGGTTCTCAGTTTACATACGCCTTCGGCGAGCACGCCTCCGAGATCGAGAAGTGTTCTGCGAGCTTGAGACGCTCGCGAAGCGCTGGGGACAAATCAAGGCCACGCGAAAAAACCGAGCACCCCGGCTCGGGCGTCCGAGGCGGTCAGGATTAAAGAAGGCCGTCTAGGGCGATAACGATGACACCGTCGGCGCGTTTGGATCTTGATCCGAGGGGAGTTCGCTGTCGGGCGCGAAGATCGCACCGCAACCTTGCATTCGGTTGACCCTTGGGACCTGGACCATGAAGCGGCCATTCGCTTCGAGTGCGAGGCTCCGAGGCGGCGGGCACATTCTTCCCTCGGCTTATTGGCCACGGCGTTTCACGTGTCACCGCCACCTCGGACCGGCCTTGGAGCGGGCCAGGTCCATCACGAGGCCGAGGGCCTCCTTGGTCTCATTGGTCGCGTTCGCGAGGTTGGCGCCCGAGAAGGCGTCGGCGAAAAGCTGAGAAAGCTCATTCGAAAGCGCTCCTAGAAAATCGAAAGTGAGGAGTTCAGTGGGAGGCCGCCGCCGGTTGTGGCTGACGAGGGCGAGCGGCGTCCCAACTGCTGTGCGCCGACACGAAGGGGCCGAAGATCGCTGTCACCCGATCGCCCTCGTCGGCGTTGTCGGTGACCACGACGCGGTAGGACTGTCCGCCGGGCGCGACGCGCACGACCACGTGGCCGGCGCGGCTGGCGAGGCGATCCATCAACCAGGGGCTGGCCGCCGCCGTGGCGGGGTCCAGGCCAGTGGCGAAGACATCGCGCGGCCCCGGATAGAGGCGAGGATTGAATAGACGGTCCAGGGTCGAGAGGCTGGGATGGACCGCGTGCCAGGCCGGAACGATCCAGGTCCGGGGCGCGAGGGCGCGGGCCATGTCCGCGCCTGTGGCGTCGAACATGCCGTGGTGAGGAGTGACCGCCACTTCGACCGGACCCGAGGCCCGCGCGGCCGCGGTCTCAACGTCGCGCCAGGGCAGGGCGCCGTCGAAGGTGCTCGAGGTCAGGTCGCCGGCTGCGAAATAGTCGAAGTCGCCGTAGGACAGGCGAAAGGCGGCCGACCAGACATTCTCCTCCGGAACATCCTGAGCGACGAGCCCCGCGATCGAGGGGAAGGTCGCTCGGGCCGTCTCGCCCTGGCCGGTCCAGACCTCGCCGTTGACCGCGAGATTGCGGATCGAGAAATCCGCGAACGCCGCCGCGCCGTCCCGCCGCAGTTGGTTCAGCGCGCCGGCCCGGAACCGTTCGTCCGCCCGGCCAGCCGCGTGGCGGGCGCGAACGAAGGCCTCGTAGTTGGCCTGGAACGGCGCCGTCGAATGGACGGGCGCCGCATAGTCGGGATAGCCCCGGTCGATCAGGCGGCGGATCGGGACGATGGCGTCGACGTCGGTCACGCCGGTCAGTCGATAAGCGCCCCCAGGCGCCTGCGGCGTCTCTGGCCCGACATCGCCGAGGTGGTCAGGGTGCTGGTGGGTGACCAGGAACACGTCCAGCTCGGAGGATCCGACCTCGTTCAGCCGCCGCCGGGCGTAGCGGCCAATCCACTCGCCGGGCCGCCGGTCCGTGCTCGGCCGCAGCGCCAGCGCCGGCGGCGACGCGGTGTAGGAGGCGCCCGCATCGATCATCAGGCTGGAGCCGTCCGGCCCGCTGATCAGGGTCGAGTCGCCCCGGCCCGTCGCGATGTGGTGGATGTCGAGGCCGCCGGCCGGCCGGGGCTTCAGGGTGTGGCCGACGACGTCCGCGAGGAGCTCCTCGGCCCGGCCGTTCGCTCGGACTGGGAGACTGGCGGCGGCGCCGGCCGCCAGCAGGAAGCTTCGGCGCGACCAGGCCACGGTCAGAACCGGGCCGAGACCGTGATCCCCCAGGTGCGCGGCTCGCCGAGATATTCGGCCAGCACCCCCTGGGTCGAGGGCGTCAGCACATAGTCGACGTCGCCGGCGTTCTTGATCCAGGCCGTGGCCCGCCAGGCGCGGTTGGCCGGCTCATAGCCGATCATCAGATTGGTCAGGGCGTACGACTTGATTTGCAGGTTGGGGTCGGCCGCGGCTCCGGTGTTGTAGCCGTCGGTATAGGCCCAGCTCGCCGAGCCGATCAGATAGCCGGCGCTGCCCAGCGGCAGGTCGAGGTCAGCGGCCAGCGAGCCCTTGTTGCGCGGCGAGGAACCCAAGCTGTTGCCGGTGTAGACGGCGCCGCCGGGGATGATGAACTCGTCATAGACGGTGTCGAGCAGGCCGTAGGTCGCCGACAGGCCCAGCCAGCGGGTCGGCTGATAGGTCACCTCCAGTTCGGCGCCCTTGATCGTCGCCTGGCCGGCGTTGGTGATCGTCAGGACCCGGGTGACGTTGTTGAAGAACAGCTCCTGCTTGTCCTTGTAGTCCATCTGGAAGATCGAGCCGTTGACCCGCAGGCGGTTGTCGAGCCACTGCGACTTCACGCCGAGCTCGTAGTTGGTGACGGTCTCCGGATCGAACGGGGTGGTCAGGGCCGAGAGGGTGGCGGCATCGGTGTTGAAGCCGCCCGCGGTATAGCCGCGGGTGACGCTGCCATAGAGGCTGACGTCCTGCATCGGCCGCCAGGTCAGGACCGCGCGCGGGGTGACCTCGCCCCAGTCGGCCTTCAGATCGACGGCACGGAAGCTGTTGGGGGCGGCGATCGCATCGACGCGGTTCAGGGAGGCCCTCTTCTCGTCGTGGGTGTAGCGGGCGCCAAGGGTCAGATCCAGGTCGTCGCGCAGGTGCAGCACTCCATCGGCGAAGACGGCGTAGCTGGTCGTGTCCACGGCCTGGTCGGTGAGGACGTTGGAGGTGACCCGGCCGGTGACGGCGGCCAGGTTGCGGACGGTCAGCTGCCGGTTGGCGTCCTCGCTCGAATAGTAGACGCCGGCGACGAAATCGCCCCAGCCCCATTTCGGGCTGGCGTAGCGCAGCTCCTGGGAGAACAGGCCGACCTGGTCGACGTCGCGGTTGACGGTCTGGCTGGCGGTCCCGGTGAGGAAGCGATAGCTGGTCCCGGTGCCCGAATAGTCTTCGCCAGACTGCGAGCTGCGATAGCCCGTGATCGAGGTCACCTGGCCGACGGGTAGGGTCCAGAAGGCGCGCGCCGAGGCGCCCCACTGGTTGCGGTCGAAGGCCTGGGCGAAGTCGAGCTCGGAGGTGCGGCGATCTCCGTCGCTGCCGACGCCGCTGGACGACAGCGTGCGGCCGCCGTTGTGGTCGTCGCTGTAGTCGGCGCCCAGCAAGACTTCGAAGGTGTCGTTGGGGACCAGGCGCAACTGGCCGCGCAGGCTGTTGCTTTCCAGGTCGTCCTGTTCGCGGCCGGTCAGGCGGTCACGGCCGTATCCGTCGCGGGTCTTGACCGAGCCGGCCAGGCGGAATGCGGCCAGGTCGCCGACCGGCAGATCGACGAAGCCATCGACCTGGCGCAGGCTGAAGGAGCCGGCCCCGGCCCGAATCGAACCGCTCGTCTCGCCGAGGTCCGGCCGGCCGGTGTCGAGGACGATGGCCCCGCCGGTGACGTTGCGCCCGAACAGGGTGCCCTGCGGGCCCTTCAACACCTGGATGGAGTTAAGGCCGTAGAGTTCGAAGGTCGCGGCGCTATTGCGCGGGATGAACAGGTCGTCGACCACGACGGCCACCGGCTTGTTGGCGCCGATCTGGGTGAAGGTGTTGGTGGCCCCGCGGACGGCGATCGTCGGGCTCGATTGGTTGAAGGCGGAGACCAGCAGGCCGGGCGTCAGCCGCGAGACGTCGCGCAGGCTCTCCAGCTGAAACCGGTCCACGGTGTTGGCCGAGAAGGCCGTCAGCGAGATCGGCACGTTCTGGGCGCGCTCGTCGCGCTTCTGGGCGGTGACGATGATTTCGTCTAGGGCCGTGGCCTGGGTTTCGGCCTGGGGCCCTGCGGGAAACGTGGCGGTCGATCGCCTCAGGATGATGATGTCGCCGTTGTCCGAGGCGGTCTCGAGGCCGGCCCCGGCGATTAGCTGTCGCAAGGCGGTGCGGGCGTCCATGCGGCCGACCACGGGTTGGCTGCGCAGCCCCGCGATATGGTCGGCGGGCGCGACGATCTGCAGGCCGGATTGACGACCAAAGACGGAGATCGCCGAGGCTAGATCCTGGGCCGGAATGTTGAAAGACCGCTCCTGGGCCGCCGCCGGCATGGCGAGCACAACCGCAGCCGCGGCGGCGCCGCAGCCCAAGATATACTTGAACGACATAGTTTAAACGCCCCGATTTCGTCCGACAGCGCGTCGGTTACATTGACTAGAGGACGGGGCGGGCATTTCCCGCCATGCCCGGGGAAGAAACTTCTATGACAGTCTTTGGCGCTGGATCCGAATGCCGTCCGGACCGTCGGCGGCCTCCAGGCCAAGGCTCAGCGCGGCGGCGCGGGCGAAGCCTTCGGGATCGCTGATGGAATAGACTCCGGTCACCTTCAGGGCCGCGACGCTCTGATCCTCGACCAGGATCGGACGGTCGGAGTAGCGGCCGAACTCGCGGGCGGCCTCGGCCAGGGTCATGCCGGCCAGATCGATGCGGCCTTCGCGCCAGGCCATGGCGCGATCGAGCGCCTCGGCGGGCGCCGCCGCCTTTTCGATCTTGCCCCGCGCGGGGACGACGGCCTGGGTCTCGGCGCCGAGGCGCACCGGTGCGACGTCGGGACGACGCACCTCCACCACTCCTTCGCGGACGGCGACGTCCACGCGGCCGTCGTCATAGACGCGGACGGTGAAGCTCGTGCCGACGGCCCGGACCTGAACGCCGCGGGCGAACACCACGAAGGGTCGGGCCGGATCCTTGGCGACGTCGAACAGGGCCTCGCCACGCAACAGATCGATGCGACGCAGCTCGGGACCGATGGCCGGTCGCAGCGCCGTGTCCGTGTTCATCGTCACCGCCGAGCCCTCTGACAGGGAGACGCGGCGCACGTCCCCCTTGGGGGTGACGATCCGGCCCTGCCGCTGGTAGGCGAGGACGCCGAAAGCGCCGGCGATGGAGGCGGCGATCAGTCCGCCGCCGCCGGCCACCAGACCGCGCCGGTCGATCGTGCGGACCGCGGCGGGGTGACGCGAGGGTTCGAACGACGGGCCGAGCGCGGCGGCCCGGTCGAAATAGGCGTTGGCCGCGAGCGCTCGCGCATAGGCCCCGGCGCGGCGCGGATCCGCGGAAGCCCAGGCCTCGAGCTCGACCTGCGCCTCGTCCGACAAGGGTCCGCGATCGACCCGTGCGGCCCAGGCGGCAGCTGCGGCATCAATGTCCGCGGCGCTCTCCGGCGGATCGTTGGGAAGAGGGGACGTTGGCGCTATCACGTTGGCTAGATGACTCGAACCGCTCCGTTCCGCCATGCCCCACCTTATGGGTCAATATCGCCAGCGCCTTGCCGACATGCTTTTCGATCGTGTTCTCGGACACCCCGAGCTTTCGGGCGACTTCCTTCTGCGACAGGCCGTGCACCTTTCTTAGGGTGAAGGCCTCGCGGCATTTTGGCGGCAGTGCGGCGATCAGGGCGGCGACGCGGCCCAGTTCCTGGCGATCGGCCACGATCTGTTCGGGGCTGGGCTCTTCAGCCGGCAGCTGCATTCCGTCGGCCATTTCGGCCAGGGCGTCGAAGGTTACGATCCGGGATCGGCGCAGCGCCCGCAGCACGACCGATTTGGCGACTTCGAACATATAGGTGCGAGGATTGCGGATGTGGTCGACGCTCTCCATTCCCGCCAAGATGGCGTAGGTCTCCTGGACGACGTCGTCGATCTCGAAGCCGGAGAGGGTCTTGCGCGACAACCAGGCGCGCAGCTCAGCCTCGTGGGGGAAGACCCACTGGCCCAACCAAGCGGCGCGTCGTGTCGAAACCAGCCCCATTTTGTGCTGGTACCAGCGACTTGTGACGGAAGCCGCACAGTAATGCGACTTCGCCCCTGTCCCGACCTGGCGTCCCCTCCGGACTAGGCCGCCTGGGCCGCGATCACGGGAAGTGCGGCGTGAAGCCGTCCCACGGCGCCCCGATCCAGGCCGTCGGAGCGATGGCTGTCGGTCAGCGAATGCTCGAGCACTCGCAACACCATCTGCGCTTCCTCGACCGAGCTCGGGACATGGTTCAAAAGCGCCTGATCGGCGGCGGCCCAGTCGGCGTGGGTCTCATCGGTCCATTCAACTTCGGCCATTTCGTTCAGCGCGGACCAGCGGGCATATGCGGCGCTAAACGCCTCAGGCGACAGGCTCATGGCGCGAACCCCGCGCGCCCCAGACCAGGCAGGCCAGCATCCCGGCGAACAGCACGTATAGGGAGCCCACATAGGCCCGGGGATCCATCTCGGCGTCCAACACCATGGCCAGGTGTTCGCAGACCGCCAAGAGCTGGATGGCCGTCAGGAACAGCAGCCAGCGGCTCCGTCGCGCCCGCGACCATAGGACGGCGAAACCCGCCAGCGCCGCGCCGTCGATCCAGAAGATCGCCCACTGGACGTCGAGATGGGCCTCGCGCCGGTTGGCCAACAGGGTCGCCAGACTGGCGGCGACCACGATTCCCGCAGCGATCCGAGCGTTCGCCGGGCCTCGCCAAAACGCCCAGCCCGCGCACACGACCAGCGCCAGCCACAGCGTCGTCTGGAAGGCGCTCAGCGTCGATCTCCGGGAGGGCGTTGTGAGGCGCCAACCTGGAAGGACAGCGCCTCATGGTCAAGCCGCCTCCAGCCCGCCGATCGCTCCGGCGGGCGCGGCGCCGGTCACGTTCGGTTTCGTCTGGCCCGGACCCATCAGCTCGTCGAGGTTGGTCACCCCGATCTGAGGCGCCGCGGCGGTGAGGGCCTTGTGGACCTCGAGCAGCCGGCTGCGGGCGGCGCCGATCAGTCCGATATAGGCGGTGGCGGCTTCGCAGGCCTCCGCGCCGATCAGGGCGGAGAAGCCGACTTCCTTTCGGCCCTGTAGCATTTCCTGGACTAGGGTCGTGGCGTCGTCGAGCGCGGTGTCGACGGCGTCTTCCGCCTTGTGCACGGCGCGGGTCAGGCGAAGAGCAAGATCGGAACGCTTCATGTGAGATCCCCAGGCCGTCCGGCGAGGGGACGGCGTCAAGCGGAGGGCGGCGGTTCTCGGAACAGCGCGCCCAGATTGAGATCGGCCATGCGCAGGTCCGCTGCGCCGACCACGTATGAGATGACGATCGCCGCCACGATGACGAAGGTCAGTCCGGCGGCGGCCCAGAAGGCGGCGGCCACCAGTTCACGAATCGTCGCCGCAAGCGGCTGTCGCCGGCTGACCGTCGCCGATCCGATGGCCTCGGCGAGGTCGTCGCGCAGGGTTTGGAGATGGGCGCGGGCGGCGCGCCGCTCGTCGGGGTCGGGCGCATCACGGCCGCTGCGTTCAGGATGATCTCGCGCAGGAGGTCCATCGCCGAGAGATTCGGGCTCTGCAGACACAGCGATCGCGTCAGGCCGACGGCGGCGTCCTTCAGGACCGGATCGGCCAGGTCCTCCACGACCGTCTCCACGTCTTCCCAGGTCAGGGAGGGCAGCCGGTTGTCCGCCGGCGACGTCGCGCCGCGGTCCCGGTCGATGGTCATGCTCCCCTGTTCGGTCACGGCCTGAAGCCCCCTGTTCGACGGAAGCTGGCGCCGGATCGGGACTGATGGGCAGGGAGGAAATTCCGCCTACATGCTCTCTATGTAGAGCCGCCCAACGCCGCGCCGCCTCGCGGGTCGAGGTGACGCCCATCTTGGCGCGGATGTTGGCGAGGTGCCGGTCCACCGTGCCGCGCGTGATCCCCATGCGCTCGGCGATCTCGTCGGGGGACAGTAGATCGGCGAACAGCGCCAGAGCCTCCATTTCCTTGGATGTGAGCTCCACGCGCAGGAATCCCGATTTCCAGACCATCGGCAGTTACGACGCGAACGGCGTGGGCTCAACGGCGATCGACGTTCCTTTTCCGGGATGGCGGCGCGGCGGGGCGACCGGGGAGGGAATTTCCTCACACGGCCGAGGTGTTGTAGGTCTCGGCGGATAACTTCGAAGATCAGGAACGCCGATGGCCGAGAGCCGACAGTCCGACGACGTGATGCTGGAGACGACGGTCGACATCGTCTCGGCCTATCTCGGCCACAACGCCGTGGAGCCGGCGGTCATCCCCGATCTGATCGCCGCAGTGCATCGCGCTCTGACGGGCGTCGAGGCAACGCAGGAGCCGCCGGCCAATGCCCCGACCCCAGCGGTCTCTATCCGCAAGTCGATCACCCCCGACTTCATGATCAGCCTTGAGGACGGCCGGAAATACAAGTCGCTCAAGCGCCACCTTAGGATCGCCCACGGTCTGTCGCCGGAAGAGTATCGCCGCAAATGGGGCCTGCCGGATGACTACCCGATGGTGGCGCCCAACTACTCGGTCGCCCGCTCGGCGATGGCCCGCGCCATAGGCCTGGGCCAAGGCGGCCGGAAGCCCGCGAAGGCGGAGGCCGCTGCGAAGTCCAAGCCTGCGGTTCGCAAGGCGGCGCGCGCCAAGGCGTGAGGTCCGTGTTCCTGATCGCGGTCCTGGTCGCGGTCAGCGCCGGGTGCGCGCCGGCCGAACCCTCGATCCAGGGCCGGGCTTCGGTCATCGACGGCGACACACTGGAAATCCACGGCCGACGCATCCGGCTCTGGGGTGTCGATGCACCCGAGAGCCGACAGACCTGTGAGGCGGACGGCCAGTCCTATCGGTGCGGCGCGGCGGCCGCGAACCTGCTTGACGCCCGCCTGCGCGACCAGGTCGTTTCGTGCTTCGAGGAAGACATCGACCGCTACGACCGGATGGTCGCCCGTTGCGAGGTTCGGGGCGAGGACCTCGGGGGCTGGCTGGTGCGCCAAGGTCTCGCGGTGCGCTACGCCCGCTACGCCGGTGACGCCTATCTGGCCGAGGAGGCCGCGGCCCGCCACGACAAGGCGGGCGTCTGGGCCGGCGCGTTCGATCCGCCCGAGGACTGGCGTCGCGCGCGTCGCGCCGATCCTTGATCAATCATCCGGACGCCACAGGGCCCGCCGCGCCTTATCGAAAGTCCCGGCTTCTGACCATTAACGTCGGATCGTGACGGTCGGACGGGCCGGCCCAAGCGGCCCCTCAGCAGGCCCGTCACCTGGCGCCGTCCGGGTCCCCACGCTGGCCAGCATGCCGGACAGGTCGAAGACCCGGTAGGCGACGAGGTGGACGACGTCACCTTCGCGCTGAATCCGGCCGTCGATCCCCATCATTGAAGCGGAGAGGATGTCCCGGCGCTGCTTCTCGTACAGTTTGGGCCAGATCACCAGGTTGGCGACCCCGGATTCGTCCTCGAGGGTGATGAACATCACGCCCTTGGCCGATCCAGGCATCTGACGCAGGAGGACGATCCCGGCCGCCTTCAGGAACCGGCCGTCCCGGGCCGCCCCGGCCGCCTCGCAGGTCATAAATCCCTGTCGCGCCAAATCGCCGCGCAGGAAGGCCAGGGGGTGATCGCGCAGACTCAGTCCGACATGGCCATAGTCCTCGACAACTTCGCGGCCGGCGGTCATCGGCTTGAGCGTCACGGCCGGCTCGTCGGTCTCCGGCACGATCCGCTGCTCCCGCGCGGTAGCGGCGGCGAACAACGGCAGGGGCTCGTTGCGAAGCGCCCTGATCGCCCACAGGGCCTCGCGGCGGGCCAGACCCATCGAGGCCTGGAAGCCGTCGGCTTCGGCGATCTTCACGAGGCTCGCGGCCGCGACGGCGGCGCGTCGCCAGACGTCGTCGACCGAGGCGAAGGCCTCGTCTGTGCGGGCCGCCGTGATCGCGGCGGCGTCGGGATTGCCGAGACCGCGCACCATGCGCAGCCCCAGGCGCACCGCCAGACGCCCCGGCCGGCCGGTCTCCTCAAGCGTACAGTCCCAGCGCGAGGCGTTGATGCAGACCGGCCGCACCTCGACCCCGTGGTCGCGCGCGTCGCGCACGATCTGGGCCGGGGCGTAGAAGCCCATCGGCTGGGCGTTGAGCAGGGCGGCGCAGAACACGTCGGGGTGATGGCGTTTCAGCCAGCTCGAGGCGTAGGCGATCAGGGCGAAGGAGGCGGCGTGGCTTTCGGGGAAGCCGTAGGAGCCGAAGCCCTCCAGCTGACTGAAGGTCCGTTCGGCGAATTCCGGGGCGTAGCCGCGTTCCACCATGCCGCCGACCAGCTTGTCCCGGAAATGGGTGACCCCGCCGGTGTGTTTGAAGGTGGCCATGGCGCGGCGCAGCTGATCGGCCTCGCTGGCGCTGAAGCCGGCGCAGACCATGGCGACCTTCATGGCCTGCTCTTGAAACAGGGGCACGCCGAGGGTCTTGCCCAGGACCTTCTCCAGCTCCGGGGTCGGATAGTCGACCGGCTCCAGCCCGGCGCGCCGGCGCAGATAGGGATGGACCATGTCCCCCTGGATCGGGCCGGGACGCACGATCGCCACCTCGATGACCAGGTCGTAGAAGGTCCGCGGCTTGATCCTAGGGAGCATGGCCATCTGGGCCCGGCTCTCGATCTGGAAGACGCCCAGGGTGTCGGCCTTCCTGATCATCGCATAGGTCTGAGGGTCCTCGGCCGGGATGGTGGCCAGGTCGAGGGCGATCCCCTTGTGGTCGGCCAGCAGGTCGAAGCCGCGTTTCATGCACGACAGCATCCCCAGCGCCAGAACGTCGACCTTCATGAACTTGAGGCTGTCGATGTCGTCCTTGTCCCACTCGATCACCTGACGGTCCTTCATCGCCGCCGGCTCGATCGGGACCAGTTCGTCCAGGCGGTCGCGCGTCAGGACGAAGCCGCCTGGGTGCTGGGACAGGTGGCGCGGCGCGCCCATCAGTTGGCGAGCGAGGTCCAGGGCCAGGCGCAGGCGCAGGTCCTTGAGATTGAGGTGCAGCGCCTCAGCATGCTTGTCCTCGACGCCTTCGGCCGCCCAGCCCCAGATCTGCGACGACAGCGCCTTGGTCAGATCCTCGGGCAGGCCGAGGGCCTTGCCGACGTCGCGGATGGCGCCGCGTGAGCGATAGCGGATGACGGTCGAGCACAGGGCGGCGTGGTCGCGGCCATAGGTGTCGAACACCCACTGCATGACGATCTCGCGCCGTTCGTGCTCGAAATCGACGTCGATGTCGGGTGGTTCGCGCCGTTCCTCCGAGACGAAACGCTCGAACAGCAGGTCGTTGCGCTCGGGGTCGATGGAGGTGATCCCCAACACATAGCAGACCGCCGAGTTGGCCGCCGATCCGCGTCCCTGACACAGGATGCCGCGGCCGCGGGCGAAGCCGACGATGGAGTTCACGGTCAGGAAATAGGGAGCGTAGCCCAAGGTCTCGATCAACCGGAGTTCGTGCTTCAGGATCGCCCTGACCTTGTCGGGCAGGCCTTCGGGATAGCGGCGCGCGGCGCCCTCCCAGGTCAGGGCCTCGAGCGTCGCCTGGGGCGTCATGCCGGGCGCCGAGACCTCGTCTGGGTACTGGTAGGCCAGTTCGTCGAGCGAGAAGCGGCACCGCGCGGCGATCTCCAGGGTATTGGCCAGGGCTTCCGGATATCGGGCGAACAGCCGGTGCATCTCTTCGGGCGGTTTCAGATGTCGGTCGGCGTGGCGTTCGCGCCGCGACCCCAGCTCGTCGATGGTGCAGCCGTGGCGCACGCAGGTGACGACGTCCTGGAGCAGGCGGCGTTCGGGGATGTGGAAGAGGACGTCATTGGTGGCGACGATCGCGACGCCGGCCTCGGCGGCCAGGCCGGTCAGCTGGTGCAGACGCAGGGCGTCGCCCGGTCGCCGCCGCAGGCTTAGCGCCAGATAGGCGCCGGCGGGAAAGCTCGCCTTGGTCAGGCGCAGCCGTTGGGCGCAGGCCTCATCGGCCTCGTCGGGGACGAGAACGGCGATGAGACCGTCGGAAAAGTCGGGAAGGTCCGGCCAGTCGAGATGGCATTTGGCCTTGCCGGCGCGCCGTTTGCCAAGGGACAGCAGGCGGCACAGCCGAGCATAGGCAGGCCGGTCGGTCGGATAGACCAGCAGGCCGGTTCCATCCGCCAGGTCCAGGCGGCAGCCGACGATCAGCCGGACCCCCGTGACCTTGGCCGCCTGGTGGGCGCGCACGAGGCCGGCGAGCGAGTTGCGGTCGACGACCGCCAGGGCCTCGACGCCGTACAGCGCCGCCTGGCTGAACAGCTCCTCACAGGAACTGGCGCCGCGCAGGAAGCTGAAGTGCGAGGTGGCCTGGAGCTCGACGTAGCGGGGCGGGGACATGCCGTGTTCCGGTTATGTTCCCTTATCGGCCTTTTTCCGGCGTCTGGGAAGGCGCCGGAAAAGTTCATGCTGCACTGCGGGATCACGGACGGCGGCGGGGCGTTAGTCTCTCGGCGGATGTCCGCGGGGGTCCCGGCCTGTGAAAAGACCCTTTCGAGCCCTCTTCAAGCTCTCGGCGGCCGCCCGCAAGGGCTCGCTCTCGACCGCCGTCGCCTTGCAGCGTCTGGCCCTCGCGGCCACGCCGAAGTCCAAGCGCGCCAAGCGCAAGCCCAAGGCCCTCGCCAAGCCGCGCCCAGTTGCGAGGGCGGCTCCCCGCCCGGCCGCGGGCAGCTTCGTCGATGGCCACTTCACCGGCCCGCAAGGGACGATGGACTATAAGCTCTACACACCCCTGGGTTCGACGCGCCGAACGCTGCCGCTGGTGGTCATGCTCCACGGCTGCACCCAGTCAGCCGGCGATTTCGCGGCCGGAACCGGCATGAACGCCGTCGCCGACGAGCTGGGTTTCCTGGTGCTCTACCCGCAGCAGTCGGCCTCAGCCAACTTCGCCCGGTGCTGGAACTGGCATCGCCCTGGCGATCAGAAGCGCGGCGCGGGCGAGCCCGCCCTGGTCGCCGCCCTGACCCGTCACGTCATCGATCTGTGTCAGGCCCATCCCGATCGGGTCTATGTCGCCGGCCTCTCCGCCGGCGGCGCAGCGGCCGCCATCATCGGCGCCGCCTATCCCGATCTCTATGGGGCGGTCGGGGTCCATTCCGGCCTCGCTCGGGGCGAAATCGGCACCCTGAGCGCGGCGATGTCGGCGATGCGCCATGGCGTGGCTCCCGGCGTCGCCGGGGCCAAGACCAGCCGGCCGCCGCCGACCATCGTCTTCCACGGCGATCAGGACAACATCGTCCATCCCTCCAACGCCGGCGGCTTCCTGCTGCATCTGCAGCGGTCGAGCGCGACGCCGCTGCTGAGCCGGGCGGAGCAGGGGCGCTCGCCGGGCGGCCGCGCCTATACCCGAACCCTCTATCGCCATGGCGCAACCGACGTGCGCCTTGAGGACTGGACGGTGCATGGCGGCGGACACGGCTGGTCAGGCGGCCGCGCCTTCGCGTCCTGCACCGACCCGGCGGGCCCCGATGCGTCGCGGGCGATCGCTCGGTTCTTGCTCGCACGCCGGCGGCCGACGCCGAAAGGCATATCTCGGGTCTGACACAGGGCTGGATCCAGGATCGCTGCCAGCGACGCGGGCGTTCAGCTCCAGCGTAGCCCTCCTCGCGGACGCTGGGGCGCGACGCCTCGATCCTCCTTGTCCTGACCGGGCGCGGGCTCGCCCCGCGAGCACCGTCAGCGCGGTGATCCGTTCCGCCGACAACGAAGCCCTGGCGCGTCAGGCCGGCGCAAATGCGGTGATCAATCCCGCGAGCTTCGCCGGCCAGCTTCTGGCGAGCTCGAGCCATGGCGCTCACGTGGCCGACTACATGGCCGACCTAGCGGCGATCGGCGGGGCGGTCTCCCTGTGCGAGCGCCAAGTGACGGCGGCGGAAGTCGGCATGCCGCTGTCGGCGATCCGGACCGGGATCGGCGTCCAACTCCACCGTGGAGGCCAAGCCTTCGGCTTCGACTCGGTCGAGGCGCAGGCGCTCAAGCAGGGCGACACCATTCTGGAGATCATCTCCCGCGATCCGAGCTCACCGGCCGCCAGAGCGCCGTGAGGCGGCGCGCGATCTCGAGCGAAGGTCGAACCTCTCCCGGAAACCAGAGTCGGCGGCCGCCGGCCTTTGGTCCTGCCAAGATGGGACGCCGGCGGGCGGCGCCCCATCGATCTCGGTCAGGCGCGGGAGGCCGCTTGCTGTCGGGCCCAGGACAGCGCGTAATCGGCGACGTCCTGCCAGCCCTCTTCGTTGCACAGCCAGTGCGAGCGACCGGGAAATTGGCGAAACGCCGTCAGGACCGGCGAGCGAAGATGCTTGCGATAGTTGGCGCGCACCATCGGGGCCGGCACGGTCCGATCCTTCTCGCCGGCGATGAGCAGCAGCGGGGGCCGATTGGGATTGTTCCAGCGCACCTTGGCGCCGATGCCGAGCACCGCCTGGAAGAAGATGCGCCCCGGCGTCGGCACGATGTGGCGTTCATAGGCGCCGGGCTTTTCCACCTCGGGCAAGGTCTGGGCGAACCCGGTCGAGAAGCCGCGCAGGCTCATCCGCAGCACGCGGTTCCAGCCGTTGAGGGCCGTGAAGACGCCCAGCGACGTCCAGACCGCCAGCGGATGGGCGGGGATCCCAAACGGCGGCGTCGGATCGATCGCCACGGCGGCGGCGCCGAGGCCACGGTCAGCCAGCAGCTGCACGATCAGGCCGCCGAACGAGTGGCCGATCAGGATCGGCGGATGCGGCATCGCCTCGATCAGCGCCGCATAGTGGTCGGTGATCTCGCGCAGCCCCAGCTTCGCCAGGCCTGGATCGGGCGCGTGGCGAATCTGGTCGACCGGACCTTCGAGGTGCGGCCAAGCGGGCGCCGTCACCGTCAAGTCGGCCGACTCGAAACGCTGCCGGAAACGGTCCCATGAATTTGGCGTCAGCCAGGCGCCGTGGATCAGCATGACGGTGTCGGTCATTTCATCCTCCTTTTTGCGCGTGGCTCAGCCGGCGATGAACGCGAGCAGGTCGGGGTTGATGATGTCGGGATGGGTGGTGCACATCCCGTGCGGCAGACCCTCGTAGGTCTTGAGCACGCCGTTGCGCAGCAGCGCGGCCGACTTCGGCGCCGAGTCCGCATAGGGCACGATCTGATCGTCGGTCCCGTGCATGACCAGCACCGGCACGTCGATCGCCTTGAGGTCCTCGGTGAAGTCGGTTTCCGAGAAGGCCTTGATGCAGTCGTAGTGGGCCGTGATGGCGCCCATCATGCCCTGGCGCCACCAGTTGTCGATCACGCCCTGGTCGACCTTCGCGCCTTCGCGGTTGTAGCCATAGAAGGGGCCGGCCGGCACATCGATGAAGAACTGGGCGCGATTGGCGGCGGTCGCGGCGCGGAAACCGTCGAACACTTCGAGCGGCAGACCCTCAGGGTTGGAGTCCTTCCGGACCATCACGGGCGGCACCGCGCCGATCAGCACCGCCTTCGACACCCGTCCGGCCTCGGCCCGCGCGACATAGCGCGCCACCTCGCCGCCGCCGGTCGAATGGCCGATGTGGATGGCGCCGCGCAGATCGAGGGCGGCGGCCAACGCCGCCACGTCGGCGGCATAGGTGTCCATCTCGTTGCCTTCCCAGGTCTGGCTCGACCGGCCGTGCCCGCGGCGATCGTGCGCGATCACCCGGTAGCCCTTCTGGAGGAAGAACATCATCTGGTTGTCCCAATCGTCGGCGCTCAGCGGCCAGCCGTGGTGAAACACCAGCGCCTGCGCATCCTTGGGACCCCAATCCTTGTAGAAGATCTCGGCGCCGTCCTTGGTGGTGATCGTGGGCATCGTCTTTCCCTTGCGTTTCGACCGGGAGGACCAGTTCCGTCCCGCTGTTGAAACCCTAGGCAGGATGCGGCAGCATCGGGATCGTCTCTTCCGACATTATCCCAGCCAAAACCGACATCCCGGGGATCAGGCGATGACCGCCAGCGACGCGTCCGCCGTAAGGCTGCCCGAAGGCCACCAGGGCGACCGTTCGAGGACCGCTGAGGTCGGCATTCTCCTCTATCGCGGCTGCCAGACCGCGATGGTCCATGGTCTGACCGACATGCTGACGACGGCAAGCGATTTTTCCGCCGCGCGCGGCGGCCGTACGCTGCGGGTCAGCCACTGGGCGCCCGACGAAACCGACCAGTTCGACCGCAGCTTCGATACCCATCCCCATGCCGGCGGCTTTCCCGACATCATCGTCACGCCCGGCCGACTGACCGGCCCGGTCAGCGCCGAGGAGGCGGCGCCCTTCGTGCGCTGGCTGGTGGACCAACATGCGCGCGGCGCGGTGCTGGGCTCCAACTGCGGCGGCGCCTTCCTGCTGGCGGAGACAGGTCTGCTGCGCGGCCGCTCGGCGACGACCCACTGGATGTTCGCCGACCTGCTGCAGAGCCGGTTCCCGGATGTGCGCGTGGAGCCGGAGAAGATCGTCATCGACGACGGCGACATCATCACCGCCGGCGGCCTGATGGCCTGGACCGACCTTGGCATGCGCCTGATCGATCGGCTGCTCGGCCCCAGCATCATGGTCGAGACCAGCCGCTTCTTCCTGGTCGATGCGGGAGGGCGCGAGCAGCGCCACTACGGCAGCTTCGCACCGCGGCTGACCCACGGCGACGAGGCGATCTTGAAGGTCCAGCACTGGCTGCAAAGTAAGGGCGCTCGCTCGGTCAGCGTCGCGGACATGGCGCGCGAGGCCAGCCTGGAGGAGCGCACCTTCCTGCGTCGCTTCAAGGCCGCCACTGGCGTCAAGCCGAACGAATATGCCCAGTGTGTGCGCATGGAGAAGGCCCGCGAGCTGCTGCAGTTCACCAAGCGAACGGTCGATCAGATCGCCTGGTCAGTGGGCTACGAGGATTCCACCGCCTTCCGCCGCGTCTTCAATCGCCTGGTGGGCTTGTCACCAGGCGATTATCGTCGGCGGTTCGGAGCCGAATCCGAGGCCGCGGCGGCTTAGACCTCTGAGCTCGGTTGGGAGCCGATGAGGTTGGGTCTAGCGGAGGACTTGGCTATCGCGCCGACATCCACGCACACCAGAGGGATAGTGATTTTGAGCTTTTTAGGACTTTAAGGATTGGTTCGCCAGCGAATTTCAGGCTTCGATTCCATCGCGCAGCGCTCTGGGCGGAGACCTGAAGGAGGAACGTTGAGATCTGCGATAGACTACGGCCTGATCGCCTCTTTGATCAGAAATCAGATGACCGGTGACCGATCGCCACGGTTTTAAAGCGCATCGGGACGCCTGCCGCTAACCGAACAATCCGTGCAAATACCAGGTCAGGTCGCCCGTTGCTGGCTGTTCGCCGTCACCTCGGCGGAACACCCAGAAGCGCTCGCCGGCCTCATCCTCGAGCTGGAAGTAATCCCGCACCGCCTCGACCTCTCCGCCGCGACGCCACCACTCCCCGAATATCCGCTCGGGGCCATCGGCGCGCGTCACCCTGCGCCGGACGCCGCGCCAGGTGAAGGCCGCCGGCGGTTGGTCGGGCAGGAGGGCCATGGCCTCGATCCGCTCCGGCGTTGGCAGGAGCCGAACGGGCCGCGGCCATCGCGCCGGCCAAGTCTCTCCGCCCGGCTGCTCGGTCGGCGCGACCTTGCGCACCGAACGCTCCGGCACGTCGCTCTGGGCGGCCGTGATCCGATAGAGACGTTCCGGCCCGAGGCGATTGGTCAGGGTGTCGACCAGGTCGGCGACATCGGGCCGCGCGGCCTCGGTCAGGTCGTTGGCGACAGGTTTCCAGTCGAGCGGCTCCGCCGCCGGGGCGGCCAGGGTCATGGCGTCGATCCCGAACCCCGGATCGACGGTCTCGAGCTTGTCGCACAGCAGCCGCGTCAGCCGCTTGATGTCGCGCACGGGCTTGGCCAGTCCCACGCGGACGACCTCGATGCGATGGTCGACCCGCCGGAACCTGAGGTCGAGCAGGCGCGCGCCCAGGCCCTTGACCTCGAGGGCTTCGCAGAGCGCCTCGACCAGCTGCAGGGTGTAACGCGCCAGGGTCTCCGGCGCGCTGATGGGCTCGGCGAAGGCCTGCCGCACCTGCACGATCTCAGGAACCTCGATCGGTTCGATCGGCTCGGCCGAGCGGTCGTAGGCCTGGTCGAGCCGCCGCGTCAGCTCCGGACCGAACCGCAGGGCCAAGGGGGCCCGGGGTTTGGCCTCGATCTCGCCGATGCGATCGATCCCCATCTTGGCCAGGGCGTCGGCCATCCCGTCGGGGAGCCTCAGGGCCTGGGTTGGGAGCTGGGCGATGGCGCACCCCCCTGCGTCGGATGCGACGATCGCCGTCGGCGCGGCGACATAGCGGGCGAGCGCGTGAGCGGCGCCCCAGGTTCCGGCCATGGCCGCCCGGGCCGCCACGCCGACGACGGCCAGCCGCGCGATCATATCGGCGAGCAGGGCCTCTTCGCCGCCCCGCAGGTGCGCCGCGCCCGTGACGTCGAGGACCAGGCCTGACGGAGGATCGGCGGCGACGATCGGCGCGTACCGCCTGAGCGCCCAGAGCGCCATACGGTCCAGGGCGTGGGCGTCGCCGGCGGGATCGGCGTCGTGGACGACGAGCTCTGGGCAAAGGGCCCGCGCCTGGGCCGCGACCATGCCGGGATAGAGTCTGAGCGCCAACGCCGCACTGTCCGCGGCCAACACCACGCGCTTGCGTCCGGCGCGGCCGATCAGGACGATCGGGACCTCAGCCGGCGGCGCGTCTTTCCCAAGACGTCGCCGCAGCCGATCCGTCGGCCAGGTCGGCAGGTAGAGCGAGACGACCCGTCTCATTGCAGGCTTCCAGTTCAAACTCGGCGCATTCGCCCGCCTTGCTGCGGATCAGTTCGACGAACCATCGGGCTCGGCCGACGCCGGCGGAGGGCAGGGGAGAAGAGGGCAGGGCGGTCACCCGCCAGCGGGTGGTCGCGGCGGTCGGCTGACCGAAGTCGACGGCCTCGGCCTGGCGCCGCCAGCGCCGCACCGCGATCCCCAGCGTGCCGGTGCTTTCCGCCGCCAGCTGCAGGCGACGCGAGGCTGTCATCGACAGGCGCGCGACCTCGCCGATCACGGCCCCCAGGCTGCCGTGCCGCAGGCCTTCCTCGAAACAGGCCAGGACGGTCTTCTCGTCGCCCGCCTCGACATAGAGGATGCGGTCGCCGCCCAGGCCGGCCTGGGCGAGGGACGGGGCGAAAAGATCCTTGCGTGTGAGACACCAGAGCACGGGCCCCCGGGTCCGGCCGGCGATCCCGGCCGCGAACAGGGCCGAGGCCGTGCCGTCCACGGCGCCCGCGCCGCCGCCGGCGACCTCGTGCAGGGCCCCGAGCGCCAGGCCGCCGCCGGGCAGGCGTCGATCGACCTCGGCGAGCCCGAAGGGCAGGATCCCCTGGGGCGCACGGCGGCCCGCCTCGATCTTGGCGATCTGGGCGCGCAGGGCCTCGAAGGCGCGAGGGGAGGGCTCGGCGGACATGGACTCCAGAACAACGGGACGCTATGCATGTTCCCTATTCGTTCTTCCTGAGCCGACGAAGAGTCAAGAGCCGTCCGGGAGCGCTCCTGTGCAGAACAGCCTATATTCGGCGGCGAAGCCGACCATGACCCAGCACCGATCCACTCTTGAACGGCCCGCCGAGCGCCTGATCCAGAAGTTCGATGTCTGGCAGGTGAAGGACCGCAGCATCCGCAGCCTGCTGGCCAAGGGCTACTCGCTGGCCATTTGCTGCAAACAGTGTCCGCGCATGATCGAGTGGACGCCGCAGGAACTGCTGCAGAAGTTCGAAGGCAAGCTCGATGTGCAACTGGCCGACCTCGTGCCACGCCTGAGCTGCACGGGCGAGGAGGGTTGCGGATCCAGGGAGGTGGCGGTGTTTCCGCACCTCTATGAAGGGGAATGGCGCTGGCCGCCTACCTAGGCGCGCACCGGCGCCACTTCGTCGGACCGGGGGCCGAACGCGACGACCTTCAGCGTCCCGTCCGGTAGGGGCCGCTGAAGAGATTTGACGTGCTCCCAGCTGTCGCCGCTGAGCCAGAGGTCCCACTCGTCTTCGCTCGTGAGGATCACTGGCATGGCCTTCTTGTGATAGGCGCGCACGGGTTCGGCCGAGTCGGTCGTGAGGAATCCGAACGCCTCGATCTCCTCCCAACCCTTGCTTTTCATCCGCACGCACGCGTGCGGCGTCCAAATCCCAGCAAAAAAGGCCAACGGCCGGCTGTCATCGAGGGCGAACCAGACGTTCTTGCGCGTCCCCTCGTGGTCCTGGTCCGGCTCGGCGAAGGATGTGAACGGAACAAGACAGCGATTGGCCACGCCGAGCCAAGGCGCCCAATGGGCGTTGGTCTTGCCGGTCTTCTCGCTCGTCGTATTGCGGACATTGGTGGTGCCCTTGTCAGGCTCCATCCTCAAAAGCTCGGCGAAGTCGAACTCCGTGCCCTTGGCGCGCATCTTGTTGGCCCGGTTCTCGGCCGCGTCCATCAGGGCTCGCTTCGAACTCGGCATGCCCCAGCGCAGGTTGGCCATCTCGCGCTGGCCGTCGGCGCCGACCCTGACCACGGGCGCCTCGCCATCCGGATAGACGCTGCCAAAGGGCGGATTGTTGCCGGTGCGGTCGGTCATGGCCCGGGCGATCCGAGCCACCTCCGCCCGCGCCTCCATCATCGCGTAGAGATTACACATTCATCCTGTCCGTCTAGTCGTCAGCCCATAGAACGCGCGGAGCGCTTCGAAGTCGACACTGCCGAGGTTGGGGTTCTCCTTCTGTTCGCAGCCGGCTAGGTCGCGCCATCGGCGAAGCGGTTCGCAAGATGATCCACGTCGATATGGACGCCTTCTATGCGTCGGTCGAACAGCGTGATCCGGCCCTGCGCGATCGCCTAGCGCCGTCGACTACGGCGAGCGCGCGGCGTCGTCGGCCACCACCTTAGCCCCGCGTCGTTCTGGGCTGCTTACGCGCGAGGGTTGGCGGGCGAACGATATCTTGGCGATTCGCGATCCTAGCGCTCTTCGCTCTCGGGGTCCCGACCGCCCGGCGGAAGGGCCGACACGCTGATGCCGTTGCAGTCGACCTCAAACGTGCAGACCTGAACCATGCTGTTCCTAGGATATTGGTCGGTGCATGCATAGTTCGTGCCTTTGTCCGAGCTCCAAAGGATCACCGGCGCGCGCGAGAGCTGCGCGGATTGCAGCATGCCCATCACGAGCTCCCATTTCAGTTCGCTCGTCTTGTCGCCGACGTAGTAGATGGTGACGTCGACAACCGGATGGACGTCGCCGTCGGCGAAGCCGGTCTGATCGATCCGGGCGTAGATCCAGGGATAGCCCCTCGTATAGCTCTCGTTGCCGGACCCGAGCAGCAACCGGACATAACCGTTGGCGCAGGTGCGGGTCCAGGGCGAGGGATCAGCGATCACGCCGGGCGGAGGAAACGATGGCGTCTGCGCCGCCTGGGCGGCGGTCGTCTGCCCGACCGCCGCAAGGGCCAAGCCGATCATCATTGATCTTACGAGCTTCATCACGGGTCTTCCTTGTTTTCGGGATGATCACCGCCACCAGAGCGTGGTGATCACCGCAGGCGCGGCCGTGCCGGCCCGCAGGGTTGGAGAGGGGACAGGAAAGGCCTTGGCGCCGAAGTTCAGATT
This sequence comes from Brevundimonas staleyi, assembly GCF_041893865.1. Classification (GTDB taxonomy): domain Bacteria; phylum Pseudomonadota; class Alphaproteobacteria; order Caulobacterales; family Caulobacteraceae; genus Brevundimonas; species Brevundimonas staleyi. Next base: position 104,612 of record NZ_CP169083.1, on the reverse strand, counting down.
GAAATCGTCCATCAGATTCACGCGCGAGCCCGGAAGGTCGGGGTCGTAGGCCCAGTAGAGGGCGTAGATGCCGACGGGCGGCGGCGCCGCGTTCGACACGGTGACGTTGTCCCCCCGCAGCACTGTCCCGAACTCCCCGGACTTGAGGTTTTTGAAGATCGTCGTGCCGACCCCGATCTTGATCGGACTGATGTAGACGAAGGGGGTCGCGGCGCCCGCGAGCTTCAGTTGGACGATCGCGTTGTAGGGATCGAACGCGACCGTGGCCTCGATCGGATAGATCCGGCCCGGCACGCAGCCGGAGAAGGGCGCGTCGAGCGCGTTGTTGAACACCGGCGTGAAGCGGACCGGATCGAGCAACGGATAGCTGTAGGCGAACTCGGTGTTGGCGCGCACGCCGTCGACGTAGGGGCGCGCCCAGACGTTGACCACGACCCGGCCGGCGGCCGGGTCGAAGACGACGGTCAGTCGTCGCGTTCCGGCGACATCGTCGGGGTCAGGAAGATGCTGGTTGTTCTGATAGATGTCGAGGATCGTGATCGGCGTCGTGCATTTGGCGCCGTCGTAGTCGATGCGCCGGGTCACGAGGACGCCCGTCATGTCGGGCATGGGATGGGGGAAGGGAATACGGCTGGACGGGAAAATCCAATAGTTCATGTGCGAGGAGGCGTCCGGCTGCTCGCCGAGCAGCACGAAGTTCTCCGGCGTCGGCAGTTCGTAGGCGGACACGGCCGGCGCGCCGAGCAGGAGCCCGGCCACCAAGGCCGCCGCCCGCTGCAGAGCCCTGGCGATCATCGGCCGACGTCCTGGGCGGCCGACGCCGCTGCGGCGTGGTTCGCGTTGATGAACCGGCGGATCTGGATGAACAGGTCCGGCCGGTCGGACGTCACCAGGGCGTGGCTGGAGCCTGAGAAGTAGAGATCGGAGACGCCGTCGCCGCGGATGTCGTTGATGTCGTTGTCGGCGTTGTACCATGTCATGGCGAAATTGCCGTGGCGGCCGCCGGGCCCCGACGGATCGGGCGTCCAGATCGCCGATCGCCGCGCGCTGAGCAGGTAGAGGTAGTCCATCAGATCGTCGGCATGGCCATAACGGCCCTCGAACGGCTTGGCCATCCAGCTGCGGTTCGAGGCGATGGCCGTGTCCCAGTAGCCGATCCGCCGCTTGTCCTGCAGCAGCAGGATCCAGCTCTCCAGCCAGGACAGGACGGTGGCTTGCGGCGTCGAGGGACGCGGGTCGGGCGTCGGCGACCAGAGGACGGTGCGGGCGTCGAGGCCAGCGGCCGCGAACGCCCGGAACAGCTTCTGGATATCCGGTATCGACTCCTGCGGCACCTTGATCACCACGTGCCCGGCCATGTCCGCCGCCTCCCCGTTCAGGAGGCGCAGCGTCTCCACGAGGATGTCGATCGATTCCGCTTCCTGCTCCTCAGGGGTGAAATAGCCGCCGAAGCCGATCGTCGAATAGCGCGCCCCCCCGGTCGCCGTGCGTCGAAACTGGCGAAGGGACCGCCCGTACTTCAGATCCAGGATCACCACGACGTTCCAGCCCGCCGGATCGCGCCGGTACTGGCTGCTCAGCTTCGCGAGGAAGTCCTGCAGGGTGTCGAGCGTGGCGTCGTCGTTGGGATCGACCGTGTCGTCCCGATCACGCAGGATGTAGGGCGCCGGGGAGGTGACGCACATCAGATAGCCGTCGCAGTCGTCGAGGCCCGTTGCCGGTGTGTCCTGGGGCCCGGCGTAGTCGGTGAAGGCGCGAAGGTCGGTGTAGTGGGTCATCACCGGCTCGGGCGAGAGAACGCCCATCATCAGCATGTCGTACTCGATAAAGCGCAGGCCGGCCCGTTGCGCCCAGACGACCCCAGGCCACGAATTCTCCGGCGGTCCGCCGAGGGTGATGTCCCAGCTGGTCGGCGGCGAACTGCTGATGGGCAAACGCATGCCGAAGACGCCGCGGTGCGCCGCGAGGATCATGTCGGGCGCCTTGAGATCGACCGACACCAGGGTGTTCATCTTCTGGCAGATGGGCGTCGTCTGGCCGGCGTCCGTGCCACAAAGATGATCGGGGATGTAGAGTTCCTTGCAGCTCGCCACCGTCGGATCGACGAAAACGTGACCGTCGTCCGCCGTGACTGTGCAACCAACGACCGCTGACGATGTCTGGGACGCCGGCGCTGCGAGGGCGGCGCCGGAGTCGCCCGCCGCCAGCACGGCAAGCGACGCCGCCCCGGCGACGAGCCTTCTTAGAGGAGCCGGCTGGCGCTCGGCACGAGGCATGACGGGTGCGATGGGCCGCGCGATCCGACCCGGCGCCGACGAGCCGCGGTTTGCCTTCGTCAAGTCGTCCGGCGATCGCATGGAAGCCCCTAACGCACCAGAGTATCACGCTCGCCTTTTGGGTAGATCACGGTCCCGACCTGTTCAAATGCGAAGAGTTCAGAGCGGGTTGAATCCATTTCATGGCTGCGGAGGTGTGGCCGGATTTGGCGGTCGGCTGCCCGCCCATCGGGTGGGCCGACAGCCGACGGGCCGGACTCCTGGTCGGCGGAGCGGATCCGGTCCGCTGCGGCAGAACCTCGTCGACAGCGTCGGCGCAAACAGCGCGCAGCCATCTGTAGAGCCTCCCGTCGCAAAACCTTTCGTGTCCGACCCCGAAGATCGCGAAGGACGGCAGGGCGAAGGGCAGGTCCAGCACCGCCAGGTTGAACTGTGCAGCGTGCTTCTCAGCGAAATGCCGGGGGACGATCAACAGGGCGTCGGTCTCGCCGGTGATGGACAGAGCAGCGAGAATGTGGGCGCTCCGCATCGCGATCCTGCGCGTCAGGCCCAAGGCTTCGAGAGCGGCGTCGACCGGGCGATCGAACTCGTCCTTCCCGCTGACCGTCATCGCCGGACGACGCGCAAGCGTCTCCGGCGTGAGCGCGGACGGCGCCAGCGCCAAAGCCGACACAGCCACGAGTTGGTCCTCGAACAGCTTCTGAATTCGCAGTCCCGCGTCGGTGTCCGGCGGATCCACGGCGATCGCCAGATCACATCGTCCCGCGCCTAGTTGTCCGGCGATGCGTTGGCTGTCCCACGGTATGATCGTCAAGCTGGCGTTCGGGGCCTCGGCCGAGAAGCGCCGCAACAGCGCTGGGCCGAGTAGGCTCAGAATCGGATCGCGCACGGCGATCACGCAGGGCCGACTTAGGTCCGATGGGTGAAAGCCGTCCCGAAGCGCCGAAACGTCCTGGACCTGCTCCAGTACGCGGCGCACGGGCTCGCGAAGGCTGATCGCGAACGGTGTCGGGCGCATCGCTTGTCCCTGCCGGACCAGCAGCTCATCGCCGAAATGCCGCCTCAGACCCGCCAGCACATGGCTGATCGCGGATTGGGTTAGCCCGAGCTGGAGGCCCGTCCCGCTGATACTGCAGGTGTGAATGAGCAGGCTTAGAGCCTGCAACTGGGCGGTGGAGAGGGTCGCCTGGAAGGTGCTCATGGAATACTTCCGCGTTGAGCCTCAGGAATGCGATTCAGGTGGTGTCGATTGGTTGGGGACGATGTCTGGTTCCAACGGATCGCCTGACGACCCGCGTCGCCGGGCCAAGCGGCGCAGAATTGCGCTGTGTCTGGCGTGGCTGATCGGATGGCGTCGGGCGAGAACAGCGCAGGTCAAGGCCCCGGCTGCGGGCCCGCCGATCGTCAGGAACGTGATCAGGATCCGGGTCTCAGCGTCCTGGACCTGGCCGGGGACGTAGTTTGTCGCCTGCAGGGCGAGCCCCATGGCGGCCGCGCCAATTCCGATCCCGGTCTTCATTACGAAGATGATGATGGCCACCAACGTGGCCTCTGCGCGGATTCCGGTGCGAAGCTCGGCGTGATCGACGACGTCGGGGGCCATCCCCCAGATCAGCATATAGACGCCGCTCAGCCCGATCCCGACGACCACGGCGCAAGCGATCAGCCCGGCCGCGCCGATCGGAAGAACCGCCATCGCCAGGAAGCCGAGAAAGGCGACGGCGTGAGCGGCCGAAAGGGCGTCGGCCTTCTCTGAGGCGTTCGACAGCCAGGTCCAAAGGCCAACGCCGAAGAATTGTCCGACGATGAGGGCCAGCAGCGTGGAGCTGGCGGCCTGGGGCGCGTCCAGCACGTAGGTGGTGAAGTAGACCAGTCCCTTGCTGAACAACGGGAAGGACAGGCCCGTGATGAAGGCGATCGCCGCCAAGGGCGGCAGGCTGGGCGCGGCGAGCGCCGCCCGACCCTGGGCCCAGACGGACTGCCCGTCGGACGGCGGCGCGGGCTGGTCCCGGCGCCTCACGGAAAGCCATGCGACCCAGAGCGTGGCCGTCGAGATCGCGGCCGCGCCGAGGGCCAGCGCCAAGATGTCGTCGTTGCGCTGGGCCCCGGGCGTCAGGACGCGGGGGAGGGCGAGCGCCAGCGCCAGGCTCGCGGCGCTGCTGAAGAAGAAGCGGTAGCCGGACACCCGGCCCCGGGCCCGGCTGTCGGCGGCGACCTTACCGACCATGGCGGTGTGCGGCAGGTCCACCGCGGCGTAGGCGATGCGGAAGACGAGGACGCAGATCAGGATCAGCGCCGGGTCGCTCACCCCCCAACTCGGCAGGCCGTAGACCAGAACGAAGGCCGCCGCGCAGACGGGCGCGCCGATGAGGATGTAGGGCCCGTATTGGCCAAACCGTGTGCGCGTCCGGTCGGCCGCCGCCGCGATCAGCAGGTCGAACAGGGCGTCGCTGAAGATGCCGGCGAGGAAGATCAGACCGGCCCAGGACGGCGACAGGCCGATCAGATCGGTCAGGACATAGAGGAGGGTCACGTCCGCCGTGGCCCACAGGAGGTTCTTGGCGAAATTGCCCCCGGAATAGGCGGCCAGTCGCGCTTCCTCCTTCAAGGTCATGACGCCGAGATCTCCCGGCCGGAGAGGTAGGGCCCGTGGACGGAGCGCACCGTCAGGCCCGGCGCCGTGTCATCGAGGACCAGGATCCGGAAGCCGTCGCCCCCGGACGCGACGCGCACCACCACATGGCCGTTCAGGCTGGTGAAGGCGCGCGCGAGCGGCGGTCCGATATAGACCTCGGTCTCGGCCAGGGTGCTGGTCGCGAAGGCGTCGCGCAGGGTTCCCGCCCGGCGCATCTCCACCAGCCGGCGCACCAGCTCCTGGCCGGGCTGATCGGACATATAGCTCTGCTCGACGACGATCTGCGGGTTGAGCGCTGACAGGAAGGCGGGATTGTTGGCGTCGCGGCCGCCGTGGTGGTTGAGACTCATCACGTCGACCGGGCCGACAGCCGCGGCCATCGGGGTCTCGACATCGGTGAGGCGGCCGGCCGGTTCGTTGACGCCCGTGTTGTCGCCGCCGGCGAAATAGCGGAAGCGCCCGTAGGTCAGGGTGAGGGCGGCGCTCAGCGCGTTCTCGGGGAGGACGGGCGTCCCGGCCTCGACCCGCAGATCGCGGGTGCGGCCGTTCCCGTCCGCCAGCTCTGCGCCGGCCTTGACGACATCGACCGCGAACGTCGGATAGCGCCGAGGCTGGTTGAGCAGCCGGATCTGGTCCGCGGCGTCCGGCCGAAGCTGGGCGGTCATCAGCCCCGCCGCCGCACGCGCTGAAACGAAGCGGGCGTAGTTGGCCAATGTCGGATCGACCGCGGCGCCGGCCGCGGTCAGGCTGGCGTAGTCCGGGTAGGCGCGATCGAGCAGCAGGCGGATCGGCAGTCGCTCGCCGACCTCGGTGATGCCAGTAAGCGCGATATCGCCGGCGGCCGAACGCTCGCGCGCGGCCTTCACGTCGCCGAAGTGATCCCCGTGGAAGTGCGAGATCACCGCATAGTCGATCGACCGCGCGCCGGTCGGCGCCGCGCTCTCGATGTAGCGGACGATCCAGGCCCCGGCGCTGCGGCTGGCGTCCGGGCGGGCCGGGGCCAGCTTGAGCGGCCGGAATCGGTCCGCGGTCGCCTCGGCGATCTCACCGGCGTCCAGCAGCAGGGTGGTGGCGTCGGGCGCCACGATATAGGCCGCGTTGCCCCGCCCGGTGCTGATGTGGTGGATGAGCAGCTCCCCCGGCCGCCAGGGGAGAAGCGGCCGTCCGGGGACGTCGGCCTCATCGGCCGCCGACGCGATCCGCGCCAAGGCCGCATCCGCCGTTCCGGCGGCCGCCGAAGCGACCGCCAGGCGCAGCAAGGCGCGCTTGCTCAGGCGAAACCCCGTCATAGGCGGAACGACACCCCGAGCCAGAACGACCGGCCAGCTTCCCGGCGCGTATAGTAGAGGTCTTCATAGGCGTTGACCTCCTTGGCGTAGCTGTCGGTCAAATTCTTCACTTGGGCCGTAATCTGAACCGCGTCAGTGACGTCGTAGCGCGCCTGCAGGTCCCAGGTCTCCTGGGCGTCGAACAGTCGGTCGAACCAGGGCGTGGTGTTGACCTCGGTGACGCGGCGGCCGCGGTAGTTGTAGGCCAGCCGGCTGTCGAAACGCCCGAGGTTGAAGGTCAGCGAGACGTTGCCGACCGCGCGGGGCTGTTCGAACAGGCCGTACACCGCGCGGCTGTCGCCCGGATAGTATTTGCGGACGCTTGCGGTCTCGACATTGGGGACGCTGGCGTCGCTGTCGATCAGGGCGAAGTTGGCGGTAAGGCCGAAGTGGCGCATCGGACCGCCCAGGAAGTCCAGGGACGGCAGGATGGCGCCGAACTCGAGGCCGGTCAGGCTTGCCGACCGCGCGTTCATGGGGATGCTGCGCAGCAGGGTCATGTCGACGCCGTCGATGTTGACCGTTTCGAGCGTCGACTGGCTGAAGATCTCGTCTTGGATGTTCTTGTGGAAGACGCCGACGGCCAGCATGCCGCGACGCTCGGGGAGATAGTATTCCAGGGTGAGATCGTAGTTGTCGGCGACGCGCGGCTTCAGCTCCGGATTACCGCCGCTGATGCTGATGACGCCGGCGTCCTCCCGGGTCTGGGTGCTGGGCCTCAGGTCGTCGAAATTGGGTCGGCCGACCGAGCGGCTATAGGCGGCGCGCAGGCGCAGCTGCGGGTCGAAATCATAGGTCAGCTGAGCGCGGGGCAGGACGTCGACATAGTCGCCCTTGTTGACCGCCACGTCCTCGACGACGCCGAGGTTCTCGCTCTCGGTCCGGGTCTGTTCAACCCGGATCCCGCCGTTCAGGGTGAGGCGGTCGGTGCGGTAGGTGGCCAGGGCGTAGCCGGCCAGGACCGTCTCCTCGATCCGATAGTCCGAGTTCGTCGAGTTGGCGGCGCCGCCGGACCACAGGCTGAACTGCTCGGGGTGTTCGGCCAGATAGGCGCGGGACTTGTCCAGATCGATGAACCATTGCGGTACGGTGTAGCCGGGTGGCGTATAGGCGTGGTCGAGCAGGACGTCGGACAGGCGGAAGCGCGCGCCGCTGACCGGCCGGTATTCGACATAGTCTTCGTCGTGTTCGCGCTTCAGCTGACGCGCCTTGAAGCCGGCCTGGAAGCCGAATCCATCGCGGTTGTCGGCGTTGCTGTCGTAGTCGACGGCGAACTCCGCCAAGTCCTCCTGGGTGGTGATGAAGGTCTCGCGGCTGACATAGGCGGACGGGTAGTTCGCCGGGTTCAGGTAGTAGGCGGGGTTGACGAAGGTGAAGACCGGGAAGCCGCCGGACATGTCGTATCGATAGGCCAGGCTCGCCGTCGAGGCCGATTGGAAGCGCGAGCCGAACAGGGGGTTGTCGAGGCTGCCGCGGGCAAGGCCGCCGCGGACCGATACCTTCTGTCCGTCCGCCGGCCGCCAGTCGACGCCGAGTTGCACGCCGCGCAGCTGGTCGTCGTATTCCTGCTCCAGGGTCCCGGCCTCGGCGCGCACGCCCGAGGAGATCAATCCCGAAGTGGGGGTCTGCTCGGTCGGAGCCGCGGTCCGCGAGGTGCGCTGCACGCGCGTCTCGTCGCGCCGTTCGGTGTCGGTCCGTTGGAAATAGTAGCCTTGCAGGAAGGCGTAGAGGTCGTCGTTCGGCTTGTACTCGAGTCTGGCGGTGCCGCCGAGGCGCTCCCGGACGTTGTGATAGAGGAAGATCGGATTGGACTGCGGGACCGCCATGCCGTTGCTGGCCGGATCGAGCGGGCTGTCGAGCAGCTTGCCGCTGGCGTCATAGAAATCGTAGCGGTTGCCCGAAACGGTCGGGGAGACGGTGTAGCGGTCGCTGCGCCAGTAGGTCCCCGAGGTCACGAAGCCGAACTGATCCTGCGGACCGAAGCGCGTCGAATAGGCGGCGCTGAGGTTGGCCGAGGGCTTCACCCGATCCGGGCCCTGGTGGTCGTTCTCCCAGTAACCGATGGAGGCGTTGCCGGCGAAGAAGCCGTCGCCGTTGCGGTCGAAGGCGCTGCGGGTGACGAGGTCGATGCGGCCGCCGATCGCCTGGCCGTCCAGATCGGCGGTGAAGCTCTTCACCACATCGACCCGCCTGACGACAGTCGAGGGCACGATATCGAGCAACAGCTTGCGGGTGGCTTCGTCAGTGCTGGGCAGGGCGAAACCGTCGATGGTGGAATAGTTGTATTCGCCGTTCATGCCGCGGATAGCGACGAAGCGGTCCTCGCCGTTGTCCTGCACGGTCGAGACGCCGGGGACACGGCTCAGGGCCTCGGCGAGATTGAAGTCCGGCAGGCGGGCGATCTCGTCGGCCGCGACCGAATCCGAGATTTGCGGAACGTCGCGCTTGGCTTCGATCGCCGCGGCGGCCTGGGCTCGGAAGCCCGTGACTACGACGTCGTCGAGCGCGGTCGACTCTTGCGAAGGCGTCGAAGGGCCGGATTGCGCGGCGGCTGGCGCGGCCAGGCCGAGGCTGGCGCCGGCCGCGAGGGCGGCTAGCGAGCTCGTTTGAATGAGGCGGTAGCGGTGCATGGGGTCCCCCTAGGTTCGAGAGGCCTCCTACCTGCCGCATGCTACAGTTTTATGTTAAGTGAAAAAACTTAATCCCTCATTGACCGGCCCTGAGGCCACCTTTAGCTCCTGCGGCCTAGGAGGACCCGGACCTCGATGCAACGGATCACCAGTTTGTCGGCGAGCGATCGTCGGGTCTTCGAGGCCCTCTGGCGGCGTGGCGCCTCGTCTCGCGCGGAGTTGGCCATCGACGCCGGCCTGACGCCCCCGGCGATCACCCAGATCTGCAAGGTCCTGCTCCACCATGGCCTGGTCCACGAGTTGCCGGCGCGCAAGGGCCAGAGGGGACAGCCGTCCCGGCCGCTGGCGGTCGATCCCGCAGGCGGCTTCGCCGGAGGCGTCAACTTCTCGCACAGCTACATGGAGGTCGGGGTCATGGACCTGAGCGGCCGCCTGCTGGGCGTTCGTAAGACAGCGCTGGGCGAGCCGCGCCCGCAGACGATCGCCGACACCGCCGTCGCGGGCGTCCGCGACTTGGTCCGCCGCCATCGGGTTCCCGCCGATCGGATGCTCGGCCTCGGTTTCGCCGTCCCGGGCGACTTCCGGGAGGGCGGACGTCGGCTCTTGGCCCACCCCGCGTTTCCCCACCTGAACGACCAGGACCTGGGGGAGATTTTCCAGTCAGCGTCACCTTGGCCCGTGTTCGTCGAGAACGACGGCCGGACCTCGGCGATCGGTGAGCGCATCATTGGAATCGGCCGCGGACTAAGCGCCTTCATGCTGATCCATATCGGCCACGGCGTCGGGGGCGGGCTGATCATCGACGGTCGGCCCTTCCGCGGCGCCCGCGGCAACGCCGGGCCGATCGGCCTGTTCTTTCCCTACGGCCTGCCGCGCCCTTCCGGGGAGGATCTGCTAGCGCATCTGCGCGCGGCCGGCTTGGCGGCGGACGATTTCGATGCGCTTGACGCGCTCGACCTGGAATCCTCTGGCGCTCTGGATGTCTGGCTCGGCCGGGCAGGGGAGCAACTCGGCCGTGTCCTGCCCCTCCTCGGCCGCTTTATCGACCCGGAGGCGATCGTCATCGCCGGCCGCCTACCGCCTGTGCTCCTCGATCGTCTCGCCGAGGTGATCAGCCAGGTCGACGTCATCCCGCCGGGCGATCCCCTGCCAGGCCCCGCTGTAGTCGCGTCTCGCCTGGGGTCGCTTGCCGGCGTGGTGGGCGCCGCCAGTCTTCCGATCTACGAGCGACTGATCCGCGGCGCCTCGGGCGAGCCGAAGTCCCGCATTCCGGCGGAGACCCGCGGAAGCGCCGTCGATGTCGTCGACGTGGCCCGGTAGTCGGGTGTTCGCCGCAAGCCCTTGGACCGGCGGTCGCCAGTGACGGCGCTTGGATAATGAGCTTCCACTCACCCCCGCGTCGCACATATCCGGATCCGATCAGGGCGCGGTACGGCGATCCGTCGCCGCGCTTCACACGAGCCTCGAAACCCAGCACCTCCATGTCCTCGGTCGGCTGATGCAGGAAGGCGTCGACACTGAAGGTCCTTCCAGCGGTTCCGGTCGCGCGCGGGCGCGAAGACCAGCGCGCATTCCGCATCGACATGCGCGCGGAAGGAGGCTCGCCGTCCAGCCAAAAGCCCCGAGCCAGCTCGAGTAGCTGCTCGCGCACGCCATGATGGTCTCCCAGTGCGCAAAAGCGAGAGGAACAGTCGCGGGTTCCGAACCTCGTGAAGAGTCGCCCCGACTGAAAGCGAACATCACCAAGCGCGCGAGGGCATAGCTTAGGCCCAAGCTGATCACGAGGAACCCGAGGAGGCGCACACCCTTCCAGAGCTGCCTCTTGGTCGGGATATCCGGCTTGGTTGGCGTTGCTCACCTCCCCAGAGAGCTGGACCGCGCTGCGGCGACTTCGAAACGCGCGGACACCGAGCCCTTCTAGAAGACAGGTGAACGCCGATCATCTTCAAGCGAAGACGCCGCCGTGCCATCCGACCCACAGCCTGAGACATCGCTTCGGGTTTGTCGCATACTAAAATCATGACGCCTGAGGGCCGGGACATCAGCTTCCCGCAGCGCATGGGCCAAAATTCGCAACGACATAATCGATGAACACCCTGACCGCCGGCCTGAGCCCTCGCGCGGTCGGGAAGACGAGATGGACCGTCACGTCCTCGGAATGCCAATCGGGCAGCACGCGGGCGAGGCGCGCCTCGGCGATCGGGTGCTCCACCAGCTCGGCCGGCAGCAGCGCGATGCCCGTGCCCGCGCACGCCGCCTCGACCAATACGTCGAACTCGCTGGTCCACAGGATCGGATCGAACGCGATGGTTCGCGAAACGCCTTCCGGCCCCCGCATCGTCCAGCTCGGCCGCTCGGTCTCTTCCATGAAGCTGAGGAACGGAAGCGTGCCGAGCTCCGCCGGATCGGACGGGATCGGGTGGGCGACGACGAAGCAGGGGCTGGCGACGAAGATCAGGCGGCTGATGCCGAGCTTGCGCATCGTCAGCGATTCATCCCGCAACTGGCTGCGCGCGCGGATCGCGACGTCGATCTTGTCATGGATGAGGTCGATCACCTGGTTGGTCGCCTTGAGCTGGACGCGGACCTCGGGGTAGCGCGCCAGGAAGCCGGGGATGATGCGCCCCATGGCCTGCCGTGCGATGCCCGGCGGACAGGTGACCCGGACGATGCCGACGGGGTCGGACCGGTGCAGCGCGACATCGCGATCCGCGCCTTCCAGATCGGCGAGCACCGCGCGGCAGCGGGCGTAATATTCACCTCCGACTTCGGTCAGCCGCACCCGTCTGGTGGATCGTTCGAGAAGACGGACGCCAAGCCGCGCCTCCAGTCGATCGACGTGACGGCTGATGCTCGACTTGGGACGGTTGAGAGCGCGCGCGGCGGCGGAGAAGCCATTGTGCTCCACCACGGCGGTGAAGAACAGGATGTCGTTCAGGTCCTGCACCGGCTCGTCGCCTCCGTGACACGCATCATTGTTGGATATGACCGGCCAATCGTAGCCGATTGGCCCGCTAGTGGAACAGTCTGTTCTTCGATCGACGGCTTCTGGACCCCGACGTCGGCGCTTACTTCGAAGGGCAGCACAACAACGCCGCCCGGTCGGTTCGACGGGATGCGACTGCAAAGGACATCCGGATGAAGCTTCTCCACATCAATTCGAGCATCCTCGGCGCCGCTTCGGCCTCGCGCCGCCTGTCGGCGGCGGTCGTCGCGCAATGGCGTCTGCAGCATCCCGACGGCGAGGTCGTCACGCGCGATCTGGCGGCCGCCCCCCTGGCGCATCTGGGCGGCGAGATCATGGCGATGCGGGGCATGGACCCGAGCGAGCCCTCGCCCGAGGTTCGCCACGCGCTCGCGATCGCGGCCGAGGTGATGGAGGAGTTCCTGTCCGCCGACGTGGTGGTCGTCGGCGCGCCGATGTACAATTTCGGCATTCCAAGCCAGCTCAAGGCCTGGATCGACCGGCTCGCCGTCCCCGGCAAGACCTTCACCTACACCGAGCAGGGTCCGCGCGGCCTGGCCGGCGGCAAGACCGTCATCGTCGCCTCCTCGCGCGGCGGATATTATGGCGACGGGACGCCGCTCGCCGCGATCGACTTCCAGGAGAAATATCTCTCCGCGGTGTTCGGCTTCTTCGGCATCACCGACATCCGCTTTCTGCGGGCCGAGGGCGTCAACATCAGCCCCGAGAACCGGCGCCAGGCGATCGAGGCCGCAGAGCGCGACGCCCCCCAACTCGTCGTCGCCTGACCGGATCGAGCGTCATGACCGACAACACGCGGTACCTGCCAGCGATCGGCCGCATCCTGATCGGCGGCATCTTCGCCATGAGCGGCCTCACCAAGATCCCGGCCTATGCCGGGATCACCGCCATGATCACGGCGGCCGGCCTTCCGCTCGCACCCTTGGGCTGGGCCGTCGCCCTCGTCGTGGAGATCGGCCTCGGCCTGCTGCTGCTCGTGGGCTGGCGGGCCCGCGCCGTCGCCGCCGCGCTGGCGCTCTGGTGCCTCGCCACGGCGGTGTTCTTCCACCGCGACTTCGCCGACCAGAACATGATGATCCATTTCTTGAAGAATCTCATGATCGCCGGCGGGTTGCTCCAGATCGCGCATTTCGGCGCCGGCGCCTTCAGCCTCGACGCCCGCAGGAACGTGGGAGGCCGGCCATGATCGAGCACCGGCCGGTATCCGAGCTCGGCGGCGGCGACCATGGCTGGCTGAAGGCGCTGCACCACTTCCATATCGGCGCCCATGGCAATCCGGCGCACAAGGCGCTGGGCAATCTCTATGTCTGGAACGACGACGAGCTGGCGCCGGGCACCGGCTTCCCGCCGCACCCGCACCGCGACGTCGAGATCATCACCTATGTCCGCGAAGGCTATGTCTCGCATCGCGACAGCCTCGGCAACGAAGGCCGGATCGAGGCCGGCGACGTGCAGGTGATGAGCGCCGGCACGGGAATCCAGCATGCCGAGGTCGGCGCGTCCGACCAGCGGACCAGGATTTTCCAGATATGGCTGCATCCCCGCGCGCACGGCGGCGAGCCGCGCTGGGGCACCCGGCCGTTTCCCAAAAGCGACCGCGCCGGCCGCTTCGTGGTGCTGGCCAGCGGCTTCATCGAGGACGCCGACGCGCTGGTCATCCGCGCCGACGCCCGCGCGCTCGGGGCGACGCTGGCGGCGGGTCAGTCGCTGACCTATGATATGGCGCCGGGACGCAAGGCCTATCTGGTCGCCACGAGCGGCCGGATCACCGTCAACGACGTTCCGCTCGAGGCCCGCGACGGGGCAGCGGTGCGGGACGAAGCCACGCTTCGCATCGAAGCGCTCGCCGATACCGAAATCGTGCTGGTCGACACGGTCTAAGCACCGACGGCCACGATCCATTTCATCGAAGGAATACGCACATGAACGAACAGAATCTCGGCATCGCCCAGCAGCTCCTCGAGAAGATCGGCGCCGGCGCGCCGCCGGCCGAAGTCGCCGCACTGGTAAGCGAGGACATCAGCTTCGAGATTCCCGGCGACGAGACCGCTCTGCCGTGGATCGGCAAGAAGGTCGGGCGGCAGGCGTTCGCCGACTTCATTCGCGACCAGCGCGAGATGCTGGTGTCCAATGCGTTCCAGGTGGACGACATCCTGGTCAGCGACACGCGCGCGGTGATCCTCGGCGAGCTGTCCGCCACGATCAAGCAGAGCGGGAAGGTCGCCGAGACCTATTTCGCGATCATCCTGACCATCGCGGACGGGCTGGTGGTACGCTTCCAGATGCTCGAAGACAGCTTCGCCGCATCGCAGGCGGCGCGCTGAGCCAACACCGAGGAAACCGAATATGGCCGCCTATATCGTCTTCATTCGCGAGAGCACGCAGGACCGAGCGGAGCTCGAGGAATATTGGGCGAAGATGCGCGCCACGATGAAGGGGCACGCTATCAAGGTTCTTGCGGCCTATGGCCGCCACGACGTGCTTGAGGGGGCGGCTCCCGAGGGCGTCGTGATCGCCGAGTTTCCGACGATGGAGGAAGCGAAGGCCTGGTATGAAAGTCCTGCGTACCAGGATGCTGCCAGGCACCGCTTCAACGGCGCCATTTATCGCGGGCTGATCGTCGAAGGCGTGTGATCGCCCGGGCGCGCCATCAAGATTCTGCTGCATGGGAGCGCAATTCGGTTCGCAATGGATTGTGAAATGACCAAAGTGGATAAAGCTGGCGAATTCCATATCGGTGGCGAACTTCGCGTCCGAAGGTTCGGATTCGGCGCGATGCGGCTGACGGGCAAAGGCGTGTGGGGGCCACCCGAGAACGTCCCCGCCGCTCAAGACGTTCTGCGCGGCGTGATCGACCTGGGCATCAATTTCATCGATACGGCCGGCTCCTACGGGCCGGGAGACAATGAGAGGCTGATTCGAGATACCCTGCGCCCATATCCGGCAGGGCTCGTGATCGGCACCAAAGGCGGCATGAGGAAGACCGGGCCTTCGACTCTTGAGAATTGGGGCATCGAGCTGGACGCCAGCGAGCCGTTTCTGCGGCAAGGCGTGGAAGGGAGCCTCCGCGACCTGGGCGTCGAGCGGATCGACCTCTATCAACTCCACCGGGTCGATCCGAAGATTCCCATCGAGGATACGATGGGCGTGCTGGCCCGGCTGCGGGACGAGGGCAAGATCCGCCATGTCGGGTTGTCGGCGGTGAGCGTCGAGCAGATCGAGCGTGCCCGCACCGTCATCGACATCGCCACCGTGCAGAACGAATACAACCTCGCTAGTCGCAAGCACGAGGATGTTCTCACCCTCTGCGAGCGCTACACGATCGGATTCATCCCTTTTTATCCGCAGCAGATCGGCAAGATTGCCGAGGCGGAGACCTTGAAGGCGATCGCAGCGCGCGAAAACGCGACAACCGCTTTGGTGTCGCTCGCGTGGCTGTTGCGCCGCTCGCCGGTGATGATCCCCATCCCCGGCACGTCCTCACGCGCGCACCTTGAAGAAAACGCCGACGCTTGCCGGATTGCCCTGTCAGACGACGACATGGCGGCACTGGAAGAGCTGGCGGCCACGTTCGGACAGGTTGGGGCCGCGT
The DNA here is from genome assembly GCF_041893865.1 of Brevundimonas staleyi. Lineage (GTDB taxonomy): Bacteria > Pseudomonadota > Alphaproteobacteria > Caulobacterales > Caulobacteraceae > Brevundimonas > Brevundimonas staleyi. Next base: position 89,165 of record NZ_CP169083.1, on the reverse strand, counting down.
GAGTGCGCAGGCAGCGAGAGCCATGCGGCGCCTCCATGCGGGCGGCGCCGCGAATGTTGAAAGTCAGGTCGTCGCTGCAGATCCGAACGAAAGACCGGGCCGCATAGCTGTGAAATGCTTCATGGAGACGAACTTCGTAAACGGTGTGCCGCAGTCACCTTGACTAGCTTGCTCAAAATTGGACGTGATCATTTGCCAGTCGCTGACGCTGGTGATCAAGATGCACCATGGAATTTGTTCGCGCTTTCACTGTGATTATTATCACCATTCATCGAGTGGTGGGTTAAGCACGTCATGTTTCCAGACAAAGCAACCCGCCGCGAGGCGGATTTTGTTTTTCCGCTCGCGGCCATTTTGGAGTCCAGAATGTCCGACCATCCCTTGAAAGCCCTTATCGAATCTGCAGACCGTTCCATATCGGCCAAAGACTTCGACGGCTTGATGCGATTTTACATCGATGATGCCACCTTAGTGGTCAAGGCAGGCATGTACGCCAAAGGCAAAGACCAGATCAGGAAAGCGTTCGAAGCAATCTCTGCTCATTTCCAAGGTAAATTGAAAGTCCGCCAAGGGCGGATGGAGGTGATCGAGGGCGGAGACACAGCGTTGGTCATCATGGAAACGTGGTTGGATGCCGTCGACGAAACCGGCAGTGCGACGTCGACGGTACGACGTGCCACCTATGTGTTTCGTAGAGACGCGTCTGGCACCTGGTTATGCGCTGTAGACAATTCCTACGGCACGGCTCTCCTCGATAGTTGAGAATGTCCCCGGCCCAGTGCCCACGTTGGGTCGGGGACAGCGTTCGGGTTGGCGCAAATTACGTTGCCGCATACTTCCACGGCAGAAGCTCATCAATCCGGTTCTGCCTGTGGCCGTTGACAATGGCGGTGAGCGTGGCGGTCAGGTAGGTCTGCGGATCAACCGAATTGAGCTTACACGTCTCGATGAGCGAGGCGATGGTCGCCCAGTTCTCAGCACCAGTGTCGTGCCCGGCAAAGAGCCCATTCTTGCGATTGAGGGCTATCGGCCGGATGGTCCGCTCAACACTGTTGTTGTCGATCTCGATGCGGCCGTCGGTCAGGAAGAGCTTCAAACCATCCCAGTATTTGGCAATGTAGGCCAAGGCCTCGCCGAGTGGGACTTGTTGAGACACGGGCACGGTGATGGAGTGGAACAGCGGTTACCGAACTTCTCTCTGGTCACGGTCCTTTCTTCTTGTCCGGCGTCAGGAGACGCCACGGAGGCAGAGCGGGCGGCAGACATGGCGGCTCGCATAGCCGACCCTTTACGGGTTGATGGCGCCAAGCGGCCAATCTGACCAAGGATCAGCGCAGAAAAGCGGGTGTGGTGCTCGGCGTGGGGAGCCGTTCCTGCTCGCTCAAAAAGCTGCGTTCACGACTGCCGTTCGGTGTCGCAGGATGCTAAGAGGAAGCATTGTTCGAGCAGTTCGCGTCCCACACGCCCTGCCGGGCCACGTCCGATGATGATGGGCACTATGTTTACGCTATAGCCCTCTAATACCGCACAACCGGGCAAGTTTCACGCGACCGACGGGACTGCTGCTTCCCTTTCCAGCGCCGCCGCGACCGAGGGGCGAACTTCTATCCGCCGCATATAGGCTGCGATTTTCGGCCAGCGACTGAGGTCGATCCCGAAGCCCTTCATCCAACCGAGGACCGTGAAGAGGTAAGCATCCGCCACCGTGAAGCGGTTACCCATAAGATAGTCTTGCGTTGCAAGACCGCTTTCTATGAGGTCAAAGCGCCTGACGTGACCCCCTGAAACTCCTCCACGAATAGCTAGAGTCCGCCCCTCGAAAGGACGGACAGAATGAAGCGATCACGGTTTACGGAAGAGCAGATCATCGGGATCCTGCGCGAGCAGGAGGCCGGTGTTCCGGTGGCGGATCTGTGCAGGAAGCACGGGCTGAGCTCGCCGACCTTCTACAAATGGAAGGCCAAGTATGGCGGCATGGACGTGTCGGAGGCCCGGCGGCTGAAGGCGCTGGAAGAGGAGAACGCCAAGCTGAAGCGGATGCTGGCGGACTCGATGCTGGACAACGTCGCGCTGAAGGATCTGCTGGGAAAAAAGTGGTGACGCCCGCTGCGCATCGAGCGGCGGCGGCGCACCTGCAGTCGGCTTACGGGATGAGCGAACGGCGGGCCTGCCGGGTGCTGGGCGTGGACCGGACGAGCGTGCGCTATCAGGCGACGCGACCGGACGACGGCGCCCTGCGCGATCGGCTGAAGGCCCTGGCCCAGGAGCGTCGGCGGTTCGGCTATCGACGTCTGCACGTGATGCTCCGGCGCGAGGGCCATGCGGTCAACAAGAAGCGTGTCCAGCGGATCTACCGCGAGGAGAAGCTGACGGTGCGTCGGCGCGGCGGGCGCAAACGCGCGATGGGCACAAGGCGGCCGCTGGAGATTCCTCTGGTCGCAAACCAGCGCTGGTCGCTGGACTTCGTGTCCGACCAGATGACGGACGGGCGGCGCTTCCGCATCCTGACGGTGATCGACAACTGCACCCGCGAGTGCCTCGGGCTCGTCGCCGACACCTCGCTGTCAGGGCGACGGGTGGCGCGCGAGTTGGACGCCATCATCCTGCGACGCGGGCGACCCGAGACGATCATCAGCGACAACGGCACGGAATACACGTCCAACGCCATCCTGGCCTGGGCCGACGACGCCGGTGTGGGCTGGCACTACATCGCGCCGGGCAAGCCTCAGCAGAACGGCTTCAACGAGAGCTTCAACGGCCGTCTGCGTGACGAGCTGCTGAACGAGACGCTGTTCCGATCCCTGCCGCACGCCCGTGCGGTGCTCGAAACCTGGCGGCGCGACTACAACGAAACCCGGCCGCACTCGAAGCTCGGCTGGCTGACGCCGCAGGCCTACGCAGATGCGCTCAGCGGAAAGATCGGCCGGTCCGCTGCGCTGGTTGGAGGCTGCGCTGACCGGCCTCTTGCCAACCCCACCAACCCCAGTTCAGATCACCAAAGGACTCTCGTTATGGCTGGATGAGAAACGGGGGTCACGTCACGAGGCTCGCTGATGTCGAGGCCATCGTGGCATTGGTCGACAGAACGCGTGCAAAATATGAAAGCTACCAACCCATCTTTTGGCGGCGGGGTCCTGATCACCTCGCTCGAACACGCTGCTACTTCAGGTTTCAGATATTAAATCCGAGAACCAAGACCCTAGTGTGCGAAAGAGGCACGTCGCTCGTCGGATGTCTGGTCGCCCTACCGACGCCCGCTCCACCGATCTTCAATCCAGGAGGTCCAACGGTAACGATCGATGACTTTTGCGTCTCCCGTGATGAGGAGTGGGCTCATGCTGGCAGAGCGTTGATTGAGAAATTGCGACAAATTGCGGAGCGAAAAGGCTGGCACCAACTCGTCGCCGTCAACGCTGCGGCCGACCTGCCAAAAGCTAGATTTCTCGAAGGCATTGGTCTCTCGATTGCCTCGACGTGGTCAGTGGGCACCTTCGACCGACTCGTCAGTCCGGGCACTGCGCCGCTCGTCCCCCGTTCCGATGGAAGCGACTAAAGCACTTCGCTGGAATCAGAAAAGTGCAGACTGCGCTCGTCATTCCGTCTTACGACAGACCTCGACGAACGACAGGTCTTGGGATCACCGGAATCGATCCCGAATGACTGGCATTGGGCGCGAAGCGGCCTCGACGAGAGACGATTCGAACGGCCATCCCGCCACTGGCCATTAGGGCTACTACTCCGGCGTAGCCGAGGCGATGGAAGGCGGGGAGCGGCGGCAGACGGCGGCATTTGGCGCGCCTCAGGCGCGGCGAACTCGAAAATTATTCCGAGGCGATCTCTACCGTTTAGCGGCCGAGGCCGTTAGCTTGGCCGCATGTCTGAGCCCGCCGTCGCCCTCGCCATCGATGAAGCCCGCGCCTACGCCGCCGAGGCGGTGCCGGATGTCCGTATCGACATCCACGCCGCGGGATCAATGGTGAGGGTCTCAGCCGCCTGGCCGAGCGACGGCCGCGACGTCACGGCCGAAGAAGTCGTCACCATCACGCCGGCGGCCCTCGAACCCGTGACCGCGCTGATCGACGCCATCGATCGCTTGGAACGCCGGGTGATGCCGGCCGACACCTATCGCGAGACCCGGGCCAAGACCCTGATCAATCGAGAGTTGGATCGCAGGGATGGAGAAGACGATACGCCCGTCATTCTCCGCGGCCGCCTTTGGCAGGGGTTTCTCGACGAGACCGGGCTCACGCCGAATGACGCGGGCGAAGTCACCTATCGGGGCGTCACCGTTTGGCGCGGCCAACGGCACTGAGCGGTAGCGCTGAAGGCATCGACCTTGCCCAATCGAAAGGCGCGGTCAGGCGAGCATCGCCGCCACTTTTCTCCAAATGCGAGCGTTCTATTGCTACGTCCCGCGGCGCCGCCGAAAGCTCTGTCGAACGGCGCTTGTATACGACGTCATCATATCCACCGAGTAGAGTCATGGCGCGCGCCCAGAACGAAGACGGCCCCCATCCGGTCGACCGCCATGTCGGCGCACGGGTCAGATCGAAGCGGATCGAGCTGGGCTACAACCAGAGTGAGCTCGGGCGGGCCCTGGGTCTCACGTTTCGTTCGGCCCTGACATCGCGTTTTCCTTATATCTTCGAAAGTATAGAGGGTTATCCGGCGATCCTCGACGCGTGCGACATCCCGGGTCACGGCGAACCCTGGTCGATCGAGGGCGCTGGCGGCCCGATTCCGGTCGTGACCTTCGACCAAGCCCACGGACCGATCCGGTCGGTCGGCTACCGGTTGGGCGGTGTGTCCTATTCCAGCGACGTGTCCGGCCTGGACGAAGCGGCGCTCGAAGCGGTGCGAGGCTGCGACCTCTGGATCGTTGACGCACTACGCTGGACGCCGCATCCCACTCACGCCAATGTGGAGACCGCGTTGGGCTGGATCGAGCGTGCGCAGGTGGGCCGCGCAGTGCTGACGAACCTGCACATCGATCTGGACTACAAGGATCTGGCGGCGAAACTTCCGCCGCACGTGGAGCCGGCGTTCGACGGGTGGACGCTTTCGCTATCTTGAGCCGCTGGAGGCTGCTGGCGGAGCCAGACCTATAATCCAATCCTCCAGCGCCGAAGTATCGTCAATGTCGCCGGAAAAACGGCGAACCGGGCTCCATGGCGCGTTGGACCCGCGAGGCCGGCCGCGATAGACCTTCATGGGGACCACGGCCTGCCCCAGACCACTGGGCAACGCATCGCGCCGAGCGTCCATGTAGAATGTGTCCGCGTCGGTTTCTCGACCGACCTGGACGGCGCCCAGCGCCCGCCAAAGGTCGACAGCATCCAGACAGGCCGAGGCGCAGCTCGTGTCCGTAACGACATAGACAGGCGTATCGAGGGGAGCCAGATCTCCGCTATCGATGTGCGTCTCAGCGTCTTCGGCGAGAAGCCCCTTCGGCTCTCTCCAAAGCGGTCGCCCGAGCTCATGGGCCTCCGAAAGGCCCGCGATCATCTTCTCCACATACTCCCGGATGTGGGCCGGCGCGGCCGCGAACTTCGTCCGAAATCCAAGGAACATCTCGACATTGGCGGGCGAGACGCGCCAGTCGACGCCGTCTGAAGTCGGCGCGGCCTCGGCCGTCGCCTTATCGCCCCAGATCGCCCCGGCGATCCGCCTTGACCAGAGGGACGAGCCCCCGCCGTTTCCCCTCAAGTCCAGGACGATGCGCGGCGCCTTGGCCAACTCCGCATGATCGCGTTCGAGCTCGGCGACCATCGGCTCGATCCTCCGGGCGACATAGCCGTCCGGAGCGCCGTCGAAACTGCTGAAGCTGAACCAGCGGGTCCCATCGGCCAACACGCGAGATCCGAGAGCGGGCGTCGGAGGATCAGCGAGCGGCGCCGCATAGAGCTCATACGCCTCGTCGGTGAACGCGCGCCACGTCAGCGAAACCGTGACATCACTTCCATTGCGCTCGAATACGCATGTTTCCGGACGCTGAACGAAGGGGTTGCCGTCGTCGGTGAACAACTGCCACGCTGTTCGGCTGCGCGTCGCTTCCAGCATCCAACGTCCCGTGAAGGCGCCCAGTGCGGAGGCCGCAAGGGCGTCCGCGGATCGGCCGTCGCATTCAGCCAACATATCGCCCGTCTCGAGCGGCGAGTCCGGCAGGCGGGTCGTCACGACGTAGCGGCCCGACGCGGTATAGGTTGTCAGGAAGCCGGGCCATGCCAGGACGACCGACGGCCCGTCCGTTACGGAGTAGGCCAAGTGGCTGTCGTCGAAGCGCGCGACATAGCCGCGCATGGCGCCGACGTAGCCGGCATAATCCTTCACCTTTTCAGATCGTTCGAGAGCTTGTCGCAAGGCCGCGTCATTCAGTTCGCTGAAACCCGGGTTTAGCGGATCGGCCGGCCCAGGGTGGTTGGCGGCGATGAGGTCGTGGAACGCCGTGGCGTCATTTCGCAGAATGGACGGCCAGTCCGGCTCAACGGGCATGAACGCGCCGGCCAATGCCGCCATCAAGACACTGAGCATCGAATTATCTCCCGAGAGAAGGTTCGCCGTGTCGCGAGTAGTGTATTCCCGATCTTAGATCGCCAAGGGCGATCATCCCACTTACGGTTCTGTAAGCATGATTTGTCTACGCCGGTTAGAGATGTCGCGCCGGGCGCCAGATAGAAATGTCACCAGGGGATAGGTGAGGGGAGCGGGCGGGCGCGGAGCCCTCCAACCGCGCAGAGCCCGACCGCTGCCCTCCGCACCGGCCGTTCAGCTTCGCCCTTTGTTTTCCGAGTGCGCCGTTAGGCGCGCGAAGCACTGAGGTCCGTCATGCTGCCACCGGAGTCGTATTGGCCCTTGGGCGGCCAGCGGCTAGAGTTAGGTCATGGCCGCAAATGACTACGATCTAGCTCTGGAAGAACTGACAAGAGCCTCGACGATGCGGCTGCTCGCTTCTGAGAGCTTTGACCTGCCGTCCTTCGCCGCATTGTATGATCACCTTGGCCAAAAGGCGGAGGCGCTCAAGTCGGAGCACGTCATATCCAAGCAAATCCTCGACGCGCTCCGAAACGCTGCAAAGGCCATCCGAAATCAAGCGCCTTACGTTACCGGTGCTCGTGAAAATATCGCCCTCGCGGACAAGTTTGAAGTTCTGCTCGACCTCATGATCATCGGTGAAGGTCCACGTGATCGCGCGCCGGGTGTGCCCCGTATTGTTTGAGCGCCTATCAGCCTTGGCAGGAAGCAATTATTAGATGTCTTGGTTTTCCAAGCTCATGGGCAATCGTGAAGCACCTTCTCCCGCGCAGGCGGCGCAACCAGCGCAGCCGGGCAATGACGGGACGCCATCCGCTGGCGGGTGGGCTGGTCAGTACGATGTGTTCGTAATCCTCACGCGCAATGCGGAAAGCGCGCCTTGGCTGGCGTCGAACTGGGCGAAGATCTCCGAAGTCTTTGATCCGATGATGCAGCGTCCAAGAGGGTCTGCAGCGGTTAGGTCCACACAGTTAGCAAAAGGCCCTGGCTCACCCAATCATCGGGCGATTTCGTTTGGACGTATCGGCTGGAATGCAGCTGGGACGGCCAAGTGGACCCACGCAAAGCCGGGGCAGCTCACATCGGGACAGGAAGCGGAGTTCCTGACTACCGAGGCATGGGCTCCCTCGTGGACTGTTTGCCAGCGGGAGCAACAGGCTCCTGACATTTACCTCGCATGCGCTGCTCGGAGCGGGCCGGAATTATCTGGGATGCTCGTCGTGGCGGTTGCGCATGCTGCTGGCGACGACACCTTGGCCCAAGCCCGGCAAGCCGTGTCGAACCTGGGATCGGTCCTTAGCGCCGGTCTAGTCGCGACCTGGACCCGCCCGTGGAGCTTTCCATTCGGAAAGGGGCCTCTGAGGACAAGCGCTATCAATGACTTAATGGTCACAGGCTTGTTCGTGACTGGAGCGCTGCCGACGCCAACACCTGAACTGGCTTGGCTTGAAGGACCTTGGCAAAGCCTCGACTAGACCGTGAGCGGGGCAGGGAACTCGATTTAGCTTCAGTCGAATTTACTCACCAGGGGTGAGCAGTTGGGTAGATTCGTAAATCGCGGCCTTATCCCACGCTGAACATGTGCTTGGTCTGATCGCGCCGCTTCGGGCCCTTGCTGGTGCGCATGCCTGGCGGTTGGGTCTGTTGGCTCTCGCGGATCAGGGTGAGGAGACCGCCTAAGCGCTTGTTCTCGAGCACGGCGGTCTCGGTGACGCGCCGCAGCTTGTCGAAGGTGCGGTAGGGCATGCTGTGGCCCTTGTAGCGGACCTCCAGGCGCCCGTCGGGGAAGTCCACGACCTCGACCCGCCGGCCGATCGCGGCCTGGGCGAACTCGGACGGCTCGATCATGAAGAGGATGTTGTCGTACTGGAGGGTGAGGGACTGCGACAGCGTCCGCTCGGCACGCCAGGTGAAGGCTTCATCCAGCCGATCCCGGGCCTGCATGGGTCGATGCAGGTCCTTGTCGTTGAACGGCGCCTTGGCGAAGCGGGCGTTGTAGTCGGCCATGAAGGCCGGAAGGAAGGCGTTTCCATCTTCCATGGTGCTGACGCCGGCGAGGCGCAGTTCCTTCACCAGCCGGTCCTGCAAGGTCTTGTTGGCGCGTTCCACGCGGCCCTTGGCCTGGCTGGAGTTGGCGCAGATGATCTCGATACTGAGCGCCTTCAGGGCGCGGCCGAATTGGGTCATGCCGTCGCCGTGCAGGCCGCTAGGCTTGTTGACCCGGAAGACGGCATGCTTGTCGGTGTAGAAGGCCACCGGCTTGCCGTGCTGCTCCAGATACCGCTGCGTGGCGTTGAAGTAGGCGAACGTCGACTCCGACTGGACGAACTGCAGGTGCATCAGTCGGCTGGTGGCGTCGTCGATGAAGACGAGCAGGGTGCATTGCGGCCCGCGATCCTCGAACCACCAGTGCTCCGAGCCGTCGACCTGGACCAGCTCGCCGACGCACTCGCGCCGATAGCGCGGCTGGTAGACCCGGCCGCGGCGCTTCACGCGGTCCGCCCAGAGACCGGCGTCGAGCATCCACAGCCGAAGCGTCTCACGGCCGACGACGATGCCGTGGACCTCGCGCAGCTTCTCGGCGGCCAGCGTTGGGCCAAAGTCGGCGTAACGGGCCTTGATCAGCTCCAGCGCCTGATCCTTGATCGCCGTGGGCGTCTGACGGTTGCTGGCCCGACCGCGCTTCTTGGAGATGAGGGCCGTCGCGCCTTGCTCCTGGTAGGCCTTCGACAACCGCAGGACCTGGCGGCGCTCCAGGCCCATCAACTCGCTGGCCGCCGAGACCGTCAGCCGTCCGGCCGTCAGATCGCGCAGGATCTCGACTCGGCTAAGCTCCTTGTCGCTCATGAAGTGCAGCGCCACTTTGGAGGACCTCCCACGCAAAATGAGGGAGGGTGCCATCTCTAACTGGCACGCCGGTGACATTACTAAATGGCGGCTACATGATTATTTCGCATAACAATAGTTATCGGAAATTGACCATATTTTTCGATGCAGATTCCGTTAGTTATGGAACTAACCACGTTCCACATTATACGAAACGAGTCCTTCGTCTTTAGCTTTGGCGATCCGCAGGCCGCGCCGTTGCGATGGCGCCCTCTGCGGCCTTCACCACCTTTGGCCGCCAGAGCCCAATGAGTTCGCCGATCATTCAGCGCAATGGCGGTCGGTCATATCTATTTGCTAGCACCGATAATACAGGGCTGCGCCTGTGAAGAGAGCGCGAGGGAACCGAAGGGCGCTGGGAGTGAAGCCCCACGATTTCCGGTGAGCCGGTCTAGGGTTCGCCTTTCACCCTGCCAAGCAGTGTGAATGCGGCGATTGCGGAGACCAGGGTAATCGCCGACAGGCCCCAGGTGAGTTGCTGGAAGGCGCCCAGATAGCTCTGGATCAGGGCCGCGCGGTCGAAGGCCGGAGCCAGAGCGGCTGCGTGCGGCAGGTCGCCCGTGGCTACTCTTTGGGCGATCTCTCCGACGCGGTCGGCCGCGCCCGCGCTCCGCAGGTTGCTCGCCGTGAGGCCCGCCAAGGCCGCGCTGACGATCGCGAGAGCCACGCCTTCGCCGGCGACCTTGGTGGTGTTGAATACTCCGGTCGCCATGCCGGCCCGCTCCTTGGGCACTACGGTCACCGACAGGCCGTCCATTAATCCCCACGGCAGGCCGGCACCGAAGCCGATGACCAGTATAGGCGGCACGAGCGCGAGGTTGGCCCCGGCCGGGACGGCGCCCAACCACAACAGGCCGATGGCGGCGATGACCAGGCCGACGCCCGCGACCACGCCAGCCGACAGCCAACGGGTCAGGTTGGCGGCCAGCCAGGGCACGACGACCATCGGGCCGGACAGCGCGATCATCAGCAGACCCGCATCGATCTCGCTGCGCCCCTCCACGCCCACCAAGCGCAACGGCAGCACGATGAGCAGGACGACATAGGCATAGCAGGTCGCGATCGGCAGCAACTGCACGCCGACGAAGCGAGGATAGCGGAACAGGCCGAGGTCCAGCATCGGCCGGGCGGCCCGGCGCTCGACGACGATGAAGACGGCCAGCAAGGCGACCGCGCCCGACAGAGAACCAATCACCAGCGGACTGATCCAGCCCGATTCCGGGGCTTGGATGACGCCAAAGGTGAACAGCGACAGCAGACCGGTGAAGCTGACCACTCCTGGCCAGTCGAGGCCGACGGCGTCGGGATCCCGGGTCTCGCGCATGCGCGGCGCCCCGAAGACCAGGGCCAGGGCGCCGATGATCGCGCCGGCCATGAAGATGGAGCGCCAGCCGAACATTTCGACCAGCCACCCGACCATCACCGGGCCCACGGCCAGTCCCAGACCGAAGGTTGCTCCGAGCAGGCTGAAGGCGCGCAGGCGGGCGTGGCCTTCGAACTCCTGGGCGATCGCGGCCGAGCCCCCGGCCAGGGCGGCCGCCGCGCCCACGCCCTGCCCGGCGCGCAGCAGATCGATCATCGCCACCGAGGCGGCGAAGGTCAGCGCGACGGAGAAGAAGACGAACAGGGCCACGCCGCCTACGAAGATGCGCTTGCGCCCATATTGGTCCGCGAGCGCGCCGGCGGTCATCATCAGGCTGCCGAAGGTCAGCATGAAGGCGTTGGTGATCCAGGTCAGTTCCGTCGCCGTGCCGCCGAGGTCGCGCCCGATCGCCGGGGTCGCGATCGCGCCGCCAGTGAAGCTGAGGGGCAGGACCAGCGCGGCGAGCAGCACGGACGCCAGGACGAGATGGGGATTGGGGCTCTTCGCGGTCGCGACGTTTGTCGGGTCTTGAAGGTCAGCGGTCATGGCCGGCCTCCGCGTCGTCCCAGGCTTCGATGACGTCGACGCGGTCCGGATAGAAGGCGATGTGGTCGACGATGGCATCGACGGCTCGGAACGGGGTCTCGTAGGCCCAGGCGGCGTCGGCGCGCACGTCATCGCCGACGGTGATCGTGTAGTAGCTGGCGTCGCCCTTGTAGGGGCAGAAGCTGGTGGTCGCCGTGCGGGTCAGGACCGTGCGATCGATGTCCCCACGCGGCATGTAAAGCACCGGCGGTCGGTTCGCTTCGCGCAGGGTCAGGGCGTTTCGCGTGTCGGCGACGACGTGGCCCGCCACCCGGACGACGATGCGTGCGGGATTGGGTTCGATCGCGATCGGATGATCGACGTTGGGAATCTTCATTCTCGGGTCGGCCATGGGAAGTCTCCAGGCGATAGCCGGGGTTCGCGGCCTTGGGCGCGCTTCATCCGGCATGAGGGAGAGGGGCGGTCCCGGACGTGGAGCCCGGGACCGCAAGGCGTCAGGCCGCGAGTTGCGCCTTGTGGGCGGCTGCGACAGCGGCCTCATCCGCCAGCGCTTTGCGGACCGAGGGGCGTTCGTCCATCCGGGCCTTCCAGGCGAGCAGATTCTTCAGGTGGCTGATGTCGACGCCGCTGCGCTCGCTCCACATGGTGGCCCAGGTGAAGGCGTCGGCGATGCTGAACCCGTCACCCGCGATGAAGGGCTGGCTGGCGAGCCGTTCGTCCAGAATCGCATAGCCGGCGACGATCTTGGCCTTCATCCAGGCGACGCCTTCTTCGTTCATAAGCTTGCGCATCAGCGGGACATGGCGTTGGGCGATCTCGGTGACGATGAAGGTCTGCAACTGGTCGAACTTGACGCGTTCCAGCGTTCCGGGCGCGGGCGCCAGACCGGCTTCCGGATGCTGGTCGGCCAGATAGGCGGTGATCACGGTGGCCTCGGTCAGCTGATCCAGGGTCGCGTTCTCCAGCGCCAGTACGGGCACATAGAAGAGCGGGTTCACCGCGGCGAAGTTCTCGCCAGTCGAGGTCGAGCGATCCTTGACGTCGTAATGGACCAGCTCGACCGGCAGGCCGAGTTCGTTGATGACCACCTGGACCGCTTCCGAGCTGGTCTTGTCGGCGATGTAGAGTTTCATGGCAGGCTCCTTGGCCTCGCGTTTCGGATGCCGTGTATGTGGCTTGCGAGCGAACGGCGATAAACGCTTGCGAAAGCGCTTCAGTGTTTCCATTGAGGCGACAATCGCGAACCCGGATGTGAACCATGAGCGAACGCAGCGGCGCGTCCTTCGATGACATCGAGGCCTTTGTCGCGGTCGCCCGCAACGGCGGCTTCACGCGCGCCGCCGAGGCGCTCGACACCAGCAAGTCGAACGTCGGAAAAGCCGTGCAGCGTCTGGAGAAACGGCTCGGAACGGTCTTGCTGCACCGGACTACCCGATCCGTCCGTCTGACCGAGGACGGCGAAACCTATCTGGAGGCGGCGCAGGGCGCGCTGGAGAAACTGGCGGAGGCGGAGAAGCTGCTGAGCGCACGGCGGGCCGAGCCGGCCGGCCTCGTCCGCATCGATTTCCCCAGCGGCGTGGGCCGACTGATCCTGCCGACCCTGGCTGATCTGCGACGGCGCTTTCCCAAGATCACCCTGGAGATTGCGCTGACGGACCGATTCTCAGACCTAACCGAGGACGGCTGGGACATCGTCGTGCGCGCCGGCCGACCGCCCGAGACCGGCGACTCCGTCGTCAAGCGGCTGTGTGACATGCGGCTCGGTCTCTACGCCGCGCCGAGCTATCTCGCGGGGCGGCCCGCCATCAAGGCGATCCGCGACCTGCGCGATCACGACGCCATCATTTTCAGGGACGGGGTTGGGCGGCTGCGACAGTGGCGGCTGCAGGAACAGGGCTCTGAAACGATCCTCGCGCCGCAGGCAACTGTCATCCTTTCGGACGGACAGGGATTTGTGGACGCCGCCGTCCGCGGCCTCGGCATCGCCCAAATCTTCGGCCGCGTTGCGGCGCCTTTGATCGCCGAAGGGCGGCTCGTCCACCTGTTGCCGACCGCCGACGTGGACGGCCCCACCGTCTATGCCGTCGTACCGTTCGGACGTCGCATGCCCGCCAAGACCCGGGCGGTGATGGAGCATCTGGTCGCGGTGGCGAAGGAGTCGACCGGGCTTGATCCAGGGACGATTCCTGCGGAAACCTGAATTGCCGTCAGGCGGCGGTCTCGGCGGCTTTCACGACCTCCGGCCGCCAGAGCCGCACGAGGTCCTCGAATTCGGTCTGGAAGGTGTAGGCGCTAGGATACTCGTTGTTGCGGACGACGAAGCTGAAGACCGTGATCATGTCCTCGCCGATGGCGTCGTCCACCCCCCAGGCCTCGGTCAAATCGAAGCCGCCAAGGGTGCCCGCATTCCACCAGGCCAGCAGGAAGTTGGCGACGTAGCGGCATTGCCCGGTGTCGCCGCGCGCGATCTCGAGAAGCCGCTCCAGCGCAGCCCAAGTTGTGGGATCCATCTTGGGTGTCGCAGAGACCACGCCAACTCTCCTCTCGGCATTGCAGCGACTATGGAGGGCCTGAACCGGACCCTCAACCCAATTGCGGTTTCGGCCCATCGGGGTCGTGATCGGCCCGGCGGCCGACCTCGATGCATGGCGTCGCGGGGGCTTAATGCACCGCCTTCAGCGGCAAATCTCCGAGACCAGCCAGGTCGCGGACATCCGCCATGGCATCCTTCAACATCTGCTCGAGATCTGCGCCTTCGATGCGGCCGCCCAGCGCGGCCAGGGCGACAACCTTCATGGCGCCGAGAACCACGGCCTCGGCGGTCGCGGCCGGCGACAAGGTCGGGGCCGTCGCCATCAAGGGACCGGCATCCCTCGCGAGCGTCTCGTAGGACGTCTCGACCAGCCGCAAGAACGCCTCGCTGTCGAAATCGCCCTCTCCCAGGCTGGGACGAGGCGGCGGCGGGGGTGCGGTCCGCACGGCTTCTTCAATTTCAGCCGCGGCGGCCTCCACGAGACCGACCAGCTCCCCGGCGCGCGCATCTAGGTCGCCCCAGAGGACTTTCCGTACGCCCTTGTCGCCTTGGACCTCTAGCTCCGGCCCTGTCCGGGCAGCGATCCTCGCCACGATGGTCAAGTTCTCGCGATCATCTCCCCACTGCGGCATGAGGCGAACGCGAACCTTTCTCTCAGTCGACGCACGCAGTTCCTCCGCTCGCGTCATCGCGGCGTTGAGCGCTAGGCCTACAGAGGCGGGCTTCTCCGACATCTGAACGGCTCCGGCATCAGAACTAAGGGTGCTGGAGGCGACGGTGTCTCGATTCCGGCGGCGCGACAAATTCACCCCCGCGCGGCGCCCCAAGCGCGGAGCGTCGCCGTCCAGGGCCTGCGGCTCGACGCGCTTCCCTTCCTCGTTCGGGACCGGGCGCCGGCCTCCGCGATCTCTCGCGTGATCGCGACGACAGCCCGCACCTCGGCCAACGAAGTCTCTCGACCGAGGGCGTCCAGCCCGTGACGCATGTGTGCTGGACTGACCTTCGCGAGGATCGGCGCCCAACCGCGCCGGAGTCTCAGGCCCCGCGCTTCGGCGAAGGCTAGCGCCTTCACCAGATCGTGGCGGATTGTGCGTCGGTTCTCGTCATCCGTGGCGCCCTCGGCGACCAGGAAGCTCTTGAGGCCGAGTTCGATGGCGTTGCAGGCTGACGCCAGAGCCACGCCGCGATGATCCCGGCGCACCGCCTCAGCGGCCCCGACGCGAAAACCGTGCGCGTTGTCGAAAAGCACTTGGCTCAAGCGGACCACCGCGCCCTCCTTGCCAGAATCCCGACCCGTCGGCCCGAAAGCCGCCCGTGGATCGAAATCCGTTCGATGTCGTTCCGCCAAGCTATACCGAAACCGGGCGTGATTCACGCCCTTTCCGACGAGGGATCGCCCCAAAACCGACACGTTCAGGTACCCCAAATCAATAATGCACCCTTAGGAGTTGCGATTCCGCCAGCGGACGACTAACTGCGGAATCGAAGTGTACGGTTGGAGGTCCCATGGAGACCCAAGACGTGACGAACGATGGTGGAGACGTTGTTAAGCTTACTCCGCGTCAACGGGAATGCCTGTATTGGGCAGAACAGGGTAAGAGTTCATCAGTAATCGGATCTATCCTCGGAATATCAGCACGGACCGTGGATGAACACATTGCCTGCGCTTGCGCACGCCTCGGCGTTCAGACGCGTATACAAGCCATCCGGAGAGCATCCTCTCTCGGCGAGCTCGACGAAACCCCGTAACCTTACGGGGTCGCGCCAGTAAGATTCCTAGCACTAATTTCGGCCTGCTGAGGCGAGAGGCGCCTCCCGTAGCCGAGGTCGGCGTGGATCTAGAACTCGACACGATGTTGGCCCTGGCCAGGGCGTGCGCCCCGAACGTGGCGCCGGCGACGCTGGTGGCAGTGGCTCATACTGAGAGTCGGTTCAACCCCTTCGCCATTGGGGTCAACGGCCCCACCCCCCGAAGCCTTTATCCTGCCACCGCCGAGGCCGCCGCCCGAACCGCGGCGGCCCTGATCGCCGAGGGCCGCAGCGTCGATCTCGGGCTCGGCCAGATCAACAGCGCGAACCTGGCGTGGCTGAACTTATCGGTCGCCGACGCCTTCGATCCCTGCAAGAACTTGGCGGCTTCGGCGCGGGTGCTCTCCGCGGGATACCGACCTGTCGATGCGACCCCCGAAGCCCGGCAGTCCGCCCTGCGGATCGCCTTCTCGCTCTACAACACGGGAGATCCCTCCCGGGGCTTCCGCAACGGCTATGTCGCCAAGGTCGAGCGCAGCGCCGACCTGCTCGCGCCCCGGATGCCCGCCGACGCCGTCACCGCCGATCTGGCCGGAGCGGCGCCCGTCCCCATCGGCGCCATCACCCTGACGGCCGAGATCGAACCTCCGTCCTGGGACGTCTTCGGCCGCGCGTCGCGTTCGCCGCTCTTCATCTTCACCGCTTCACGGAGCCAGGCCGCCCCATGACCGCACCATCCGGTTCGCCTTCCCTGCCGCGCCAACTCGGCGCCGGCGCTTCGATCGCCCTGACCCTGACGTTCGGCTTGGCCGAGCCCGCCTTCGCCCAGGACGTCGGGGGGTTCCTGCAGAATTTCGTCGACATGCTGACGGGCAACAACGCCCGCCTCCTCGCCGTCGCCGCCGTCGTGATCGTCGGCTTCCTCTGGATGTTCGGCCTGTTCGACCTGCGCCGGGCCGCGATCGTGGTTCTGGGGATCGTCGTGGTCTTCGGCGCCGCCGAGATCGTCGACATGATCACCGGCGGGGCGGGCGGGGGGACATGACGGTGCTTTCCCTCCCCGGCATGGCGACCGTCGCGGCCATGGTGATTGGTCTGTTCGTGGTCGCCCGCGCCGGACTGATCTCGTGGCGCCGCTTCGGCGAGGCGACGGGCGGGTTGCTCATCGGTGTGGCTGTTGTCGCCATCGGCCAGGTCGCGGCGGTCGACCATGGCTGAGGACCGGCTGAGGGAGGATCCGCTGTTTCTGGCCTGCACGCGCCCGGCCATGGTGCTCGGCGTTCCGATGGAGGCCTTCGGCGTCAATGTGATCGTCTCCGGCATCATCTATCTGGCCGGGGGCAGCCTTCTCTACCTCCTCGTCGCTCCGGTTTTCCATCTGATCTTCCGGGCGATCTGCAAGGCCGACCACAACGCCTTCCGGGTCCTCTTCGTCTTCATCGACACCAAGGGCCGATCCCGCAATGGCGGGCTCTGGGGCGGCAGCTCCTGCACTCCCCTGCCCTTGGTACGGCGCTACGATGTGCGGGAGCTGACCCGTGGCTAGCGCCGCGCTCAAGCCGTCCGCCCTGAGGCGGGAGCTGGATCCGGCCGGCCAGCTCCCCTACGCGCGCCACGTTACGGACCAGATCGTCGCCCTCGACAACCGCGCCCTAATGCTCTGCTACCGGGTCGCCGGCGCCAGTTTCGAGACCGCCGATCCGCGCGACCTCAACGACTGGCACGGCAAGCTGAACCAGACCTGGCGCAACCTGGCCGACGACCGGCTCGCGGTCTGGCAGCACATCATCCGGCGCGAAGTCGACGACTATCCGGACGGGACGTTCCGGTCGGCGTTCGCGGCCGAGTTGGACGAGGCCTACGCGGCCCGGATGGCCTCGCGGCGGATGTTCGTGAACGACATCTTCCTCACCCTGGTGCTGCACCCCGGCCGCGACATGGCCGACCGCGCCTCGGCCCTCGCGGCCCGACTGAGGGCCGGCCGAAATACCGGGAACGAGGTCGATGCGGAGGCGGTCAAGCGGCTCGAGGAGGCCGGTCGCGACCTGGTCCAGTATCTCGGACGCTACGGACTGGAGCCGCTCGCCCTCTACGAACACGAGGGTCTGATGTTCTCCGGCCCGATGGAGATGCTGCGCCAGGTCTTGACCGGCCGGCCCGAGCGCATGCCCCTTGTCCGCGGCCACCTCGGCTCGGCCCTCTATAGCTCGCGGGTCATCTTCGGACGCGAGGCGCTCGAGATCCGCGACGCCGGCGAGACCCGTTACGCCGGGGTGCTGGGGGTGAAGGAGTATCCCGCCGCGACCAGGCCCGGCTTGTGGGACGAGTTCCTCAAGGCGCGCTTCCCCTTCGTGGCCAGCCAATCGTTCGCCTTCCTGTCCAAGGCCGGCGCCCGGGCGGTGATGGAGCGGAAGCAGAACCAGATGATCTCGGCTCGGGATCGGGCCGCCTCCCAGATGGACGGCCTGGCCGAGGCCCTAGACGATCTGATCTCAAACCGCTTCGTCATGGGCGAACACCAGGCCTCGTTCGTGATCTTCGGCGACACGCCGAAGGACCTTGCGTCCCATGTCTCGAAGGCCCGGGCCCTGCTCGCCGACTCCGGCCTGGTCGTGGCGCGCGAGGACCTCGGCATCGAGGGGGCTTTCTGGTCCCAGTTTCCGGGCAACTTCAGCCGGAGGGTGCGGCCGGCGGTGATCACCTCGCGCAATTTCGCCGCCCTCGCCCCGTTCCACGCCTATCCGGTCGGCCGCCCGAGCGGCAACCACTGGGGTGAGGCCGTGGCCATGCTGCGCACCGCGGCTGGGTCCCCGTTCTATTTCAACTTCCATGTCGCCGACAGCGGCCACACCTTCATCTGCGGCCCCACCGGCTCGGGCAAGACGGTCGTCCAGAACTTTATGCTGGCCCAGCTTGAGAAGCACGCGCCCCAGCAGATCTTCATCGACAAGGACCGCGGCGCGGAGATCTTCGTGCGCGCCTGCGGGGGCGTCTATCTGACTTTGCGCAACGGCGAGCCAACGGGCTTCGCGCCGTTCAAGGCGCTGGAGCCCTCCCCCGCCAATCGGGTCTTCCTGGTCGATCTCGTGCGCAAGCTGGTGGCGCGGGACGACGCGCCCCTGACCGTCCAAGAGGTGCGCGCCATCGAGCAGGGTGTCGCCGCCCTTGAAGCCCTGCCGCGCGAACGGCGCTCGATCGCCGCCCTGCGGGCCCTGCTCGGACAGAAGGATGCGGAGGGCGTCGGCGCCCGGCTTGATCGCTGGGCCAAGGGCGGCGCGCTGGGCTGGGCCCTCGACAACGACAACGACGCCCTGGCGCTGGACGCCCCCTTCCTCGGCTTCGACGTCACCTATCTGCTGGATCACGCCGAGGTCCGCACCCCAGTGATGATGTACCTTCTGCATCGCATCGCCGCCCTCCTGGACGGCCGACGCCTGGTGCTCGACATCGACGAGTTCTGGAAGGCTCTCGGCGACGAGGCCTTCCGGGGCCTGGCCCAAGATGGGCTGAAGACCTGGCGCAAGCAGAACGGCGTCCTGATCTTCGGGACCCAGTCGCCGGCCGAAGCGCTGGCGTCTCCGATCGCCCACACCATCGTCGAGCAGTGCGTCACCAAGATCTACCTGCCCAACGCCCACGGCGTCGCCCGCGACTACATCGACGGCTTCGGCCTCACCCATGAAGAATTCCGACTGATCCGCGAGGAGCTGACGCCGGAGTCCCATCGCTTCCTCGTCAAACAGGGCCACGACAGCGTCGTCGTCGAGCTCGACCTAGGGGGCCTCGGGGACCAGCTGGCCATCCTGTCCGGTCGGACCGAGACGGTCGCCCTTCTCGATCGCCTGCGCGCCGAGCACGGCGACGATCCCGCGGTCTGGGGACCGCTCTTCCAGCAGCAACGGAGACCCTCATGACGCCCCGGCTTCGTCCGCTCGCGGCTGCCTTGGCCGCGACCCTTTTGCTCGCCGCGCCGCAGGCGCGAGCCCAGAGTTTCGGCGGCATCGTCTACGACCCGACCAGCTTCGCCCAGATGGTCAAGGACGCCAAGACGGCCATCGATCAGCTCAACGAACTGAAAGCCCAGGTCCAGCAGGGTCAGCAGCTGTTCGAGAGCCTCAACGAGATCTCGGACGTCAACGCCATCGCCAGCCAGCTGGGTGTGCCGGAGCTGCGGTCGATCCTCCCGGATATCGGCCTCTACCAGCGCGCCCTTTCCGGTGATCTGAACGCGCTCGGCGCCCTGGGCGAACGGGCGGACGAGATTCGCGCCGAACATCGGCTCTACACGCCCCCGGCCGGCGATCTTTCGGCCAGCGAGACCTATTATCGCGACACCTTGGAGGCGTCGGGCGCCCGGGCGGCGCGCGACTACGCCACCGGCGAACGGGTGGCGGAGGCCGCCGAACAGCGGCTCGAAGGGCTCGAACAGCTCCGCTCGGCCCTGGACACGGCGCCCAACGCCCGCGCCGTCCTCGACCTCCAAGCCCGCATCTCGGCCGAGCAAGCCATGATCCAGAACGATCAGATGCGGCTGCAGGGCGTGGCGATGCTCCAGGACGCTGAAGACCGTCTGCAGCGCCAGCGCGACCTGGAACGGGCCGAGGCCGCTCGCGCCGAGCGGATCGCCATGTATCAGAGGGCGCGCCGGTGAGGCTTCGCCACGCCCTTCTGACGGCGCCGCTCGTCGCAGCCGCCGGCCTTGGCGCATGCCAACCGGCCGAGCCTCGGTCGGCCGGCTACTTCATCGAGCATCGCGAGGAGGCCGCGCGGGTCCTGGCCGACTGCGCCACTGGCGCGCATCGCGGCGCGGAATGCGTCGCCGCCCAGGCGGCCAGGGTCGAGACCGACCGTGAAGCGCGCATCCAGTCCTACCGGCGCCAGCGACAGGCGCCCTGATGGAATTCGAGATTTTCGAACCCGCCTATGGCTACGTCGACGCGCGTCTCACGGAGTTCCTGAACGAGCGGCTCGGCAGCGTGCTCGATCAGGTTCGCGGGCCCTTTGCGGTCGCCCTGGTGCTCTACATCGTCCTCTACGGCTATGCGATCATCCGGGGTTCGATCACCGAGCCGATGATCGATTTCGCCATTCGCGGTGTGAAGCTCGTCATCATCTGGACGATCGCCACGACGGCCGCCTATTCCACCTACGTCACCGAACCCCTGTTCAATGTCCTTCCGGACGTGCTGGCGCGAGCCGTCAGCGGCGCCGACACGCCGAACGTCGGCGCCTCGTTCGACGAGTTCTTCTCCTACGCCGCCGAGCTGGCCGACAAGGTCAATAAGGAGGCCTCCCCGGTGAACATCGGACCGGTCGTGGTCGCCGGCGTGGTCGTCGTCGTCGGGGCCCTGGCCGCGGCGCTGGGGTTCGGCGTCGTCATGGTCGCCAAGGTCGCCCTGGCCCTTTTGATCACTCTCGGCCCGATCTTCATCGCCTGCGCCCTGTTCGACGCCACGCGACGGTTCTTCTTCGGCTGGTTGGCCCAGGGCGTGAACTATCTCGTCCTCTTCGCCCTTATCATCACCATCGCCCAGCTGATCCTTGGGTTGGTCCGCGACCAGTGGGGGCGGATCGACGGCGGCGATCCCGTCGCCGGCGGCCTCCTGTTCATCGCCCTTTGTCTGCTCGGCGCGATCTTCTTCCTCCAGACCCCCGCCATCGCGGCCGGCATCGCCGGCGGAGCCAGCGCGGGCCTTGCGGACTTCGGAAACGCCGCGGGCCTGTCGCCCTATCGGATGGCCTCGTCGGCCGCCGCCGGAAAGGCTGCGAGCGGATCGGGCGGCGGATCGGGCGGCGGAAGAGGCTCCATACGCCCCGCCGGAGGCCGAGCATGAAGCGCCTGGTTCTGATCGTCGTCCTTTCAGGCCTAGCCACCGGATGCGCCTCGACCGGCTCGGAGCGCCCGGCCGTCTGCGACGGTCGCCACCGCCGTCCGGCCAATCTCTACGGGTCGTACCTCTCGCCCCCGGCGCCGCCGATCCCCGCGTCGCCCGGCCCCTCGGCGGCGCCCCAACCGGACCCGCCTGAGCCGACAGCACCGCCTCCGGCGACGGCCGCCCCGCCCCACGACCAGTTTTCCGCCCTCCCCTCCTCCTACCCGAGCTGCTGACCCATGCCCGGCGTCCCCGCGCGAGACCTACAGGACTATTTCAAGGAGGCCCGACGCTGGGATCAGGATCGGCTCGCCGACGCCCTGCGATCCCGCCGCAGGGCTTGGACCGTCGCGGGCTGCGCCGGCCTGTTGGCCCTGGCGGCGATCGTCGCGCTCGTGGCCCTGACGCCGCTCAAGACCGTCGAGCCCTTCGTCGTCCGCGTGGACCAGGCGACGGGCGCGGTCGATGTCATGTCGGGCCTGACCGGGACGCGCGAGGTCACCTATGACGAGGCCGTCAGCAAATATTTCCTCGCCCAGTATGTGCGCTCACGCGAAGGCTATCTCGACGCGGCCCGCGAGGAGAATTTCCACCAGGTCTCGATCCTGTCGACGGTCGACGAACAGCGCCGCTGGGCCGATCTCTTCCGGGGGACCAACGCCGACAGTCCCCAAAATCTCTATGGGCCGGACGGCGAGGCCGTCATCGCCATCCGGGCGATCAGCTTCATCAATCCCCAGGTCGCCAACATCCGCTTCCATCGGACGGTGCGAAAGGCGCAGCAGGTCACCGAGAGCGACTGGATCGCCACGGTCGCCTTCAGCTACGCCCAGGCGCCGATGCTGGAGTCCGATCGGCTGCGCAATCCGCTCGGCTTCCAGGTCCGCTCCTATCGCGCGGATCCCGAGGTGGTCCGGTGAGGCGGGCGTCGTTCATCCTGGCCCTCGTCGTCGCCTTGGCGGCGACGCCCGTGCTCGCCGAGGAACGGCCCCAGGCCGGATCCGCCGACCGGCGCATGCGCGAGGTCGATTACGACCCGGCACAGGTCTACCGGGTCGTCGGCGTGTTCCGCATCGCCACCCAGATCGTGCTCGCCCCCGACGAAGCGATCCTGCACGTCGCGGTCGGGGACAGCGTGGCCTGGGAGGTCGCCGCCGAGGGCAACGTCCTCTTCGTCAAGCCGCGCGGACGTCATCAGCCCACCAATCTGATCATCACCACCTCGCGCGGCGGAGAGACCCGCCACTACGCCTTCGAGCTGGTGGCGCGCCAGAGCCGGACCGAGGAAGCCGCCTTCCAGATCCGCTTCCGCTATCCGGACGATGAGCGAGCGCGCGCCGCCGCCGCCCTCGACGCCGGCATCGCGGCCCTCGATGAGCGGCTGGTGGCACTGCAGCTCGAGCGCGGCGCGATCGAAGGGGTCCGGAATCTGCGCTACTCGGTCCAGGGCGATTCGGCCCTTCAGCCGTCGGAAGTGACGGACAACGGGCGGTTCACCGTCCTGCGCTTCCCGGCCAATCAGGCCGTGCCGACGATCTTCACGGTCACGCCCGACGGCACCGAGAGCCTCGTCCCCTTCGACGTGCGCGGCGAATTCGTCGTCATCCACGCGACCGGCCGGGAGTTCCGCCTGCGCCGCGGCCGAGCGGTGCTCTGCATCTACAACGAGGCCTTCGACGCCTACGGGGTCAATCTCGGCACCGGCACCGCCGCCTCCGACGTCGATCGCACCAACCGGGAGGCTCGCCCATGACCCACGCCGAAGATGACGGTCTCGCCCTGCGCCCGGCGCCGGCGCCGGAGGTCCAGGCCGATCGGGGCGTATCGCCGATCAGCGGCCGGCTCGGCGGCCGGACCAACAAGATCATCGCCGTCGTCGCCCTGGTCGTCGGCGCCGGCGTCTTCCTCGCCGCGACGTGGAAGCGTGACGATGTGGAGGCCTCGGCCCCGGTGACGCCGCCGCGCCAGGTCGTGCCCTTCGAACCGGCGCAGCGCGACACCCCGCCGACCCTGGCCGAGGCCGCGAGCGATCCGAACGCCCCCCAGCTCGGCGCCACGCCGGCTGACGGCCAGGTCCCCGCCATCGAGCCGACGTCCGGCGGACGCGGAACGGCGACCGCGGCCCAGACCGAGGCCCAACGCCGCGCCGCCCTTTTGGAAAGCGCTCAGCGCGCGCCGATCATGGCCTATGGAAGCGGCCAGGGCCGCCGGTCGGCCGCGCCCGCGGGAGTCCCGGGCGGCCTCGGCGACGGGGTCGCCACCTTGGCCGCGGCGGCCGAACCCAATGACCTCGACGCCCTGCGCCGATCCTCTCCGATCGGCGAAGCCCGCGCCGGACGTCTGCCCGACCGGCGCTACCTGATCACGGCCGGGACGACGATCCCTTGCGTCCTGCAGACGGCCATGGACACCTCGACCCCCGGCTATGTGACCTGCGTCGTGCCGACCGACGTCTATTCCGACAACGGCGCCGTGATCCTGATGGAGAAGGGCACGCGGGTGATGGGCGAGTATCGCGGCGGCCTGCGCCGCGGTCAGAACCGGATGTTCGTCTTGTGGACCCGCGCGGTCACCCCCGGCGGCGTGGCGGTCGCCCTGGCGTCGCCGGCCGCCGACGCCCTCGGCCGCGCGGGCTTCGGCGGCGACGTGGACACCCACTTCTGGGAGCGGTTCGGCGGCGCCCTGCTGCTCTCGTTGGTCGACGACGGCGTCTACGCCGCGACCGGAAATGGCGACCAGGGTCAATCGACGCTGCGTCTGCCCTCCGACGCCGCCGGCATCGCCCTGCAGAACTCCATCAACATCCCGCCGACGCTGCGAAAGGCCCAGGGCTCCGAGGTGTCGATCTTCGCCGCCCAGGACTTGAACTTCGCCAGCGTCTACGCCCTGCGCAGCCGGTAGGCGCCATGGCCGACAGCTCAGTCCTCCTCCACTATCTCGCGCCGCTTCAGGCGTTGCTGGAGCCGGCCGACGTCACCGAGCTCGTCGTCAACCGTCCGCGAGAAGTCGGGGTGGAGCGCGCCGGCGGATGGACCTGGCACGATGTGCCCGATCTCACGGAAGACTGGCTCCAGACGCTGGCCGTCGGCGCGGCCGCCTTCACCCGCCAGGACGTCAGCGAGGACCAGCCGATCTGCTCCACAGTCCTGCCGGGCGGGGAACGCTGTCAGATCGTCGTGCCGCCGGCGACACCCGCCGGCACGATCTCCCTGACCATCCGCAAGCCCTCCCAGGTCACCCTGGGCCTTGAGGATTTCCAGAAAGCGGGTCTGTTCGAACAGGCGCGGGTCTCCGCCCAGGAGCCGGACGAGGAG
This sequence comes from Brevundimonas staleyi, assembly GCF_041893865.1. Lineage (GTDB taxonomy): Bacteria > Pseudomonadota > Alphaproteobacteria > Caulobacterales > Caulobacteraceae > Brevundimonas > Brevundimonas staleyi. Next base: position 64,370 of record NZ_CP169083.1, on the reverse strand, counting down.
GAAGTGGCCCTCCTTGCCCTGCGCGACGCCAGCGATTGGGTCGGCTTTTTCAAACGCGCGGTGATCTCGCGGCGGAACATCCTCATCAGCGGCCCGACCGGCTCGGGCAAGACCACATTCGCCAAGGGCCTGGTCCAGCTCATTCCGCCGGAGGAGCGGCTGCTGACCATTGAGGACACACGCGAGCTCGTGGTGCCGCATCGCAATGTCGTGCATCTGATCTACGCCAAGGACGGCCAGGGCTTGTCCAAGGCCGGCGCGAAGCAGCTGCTCGAGAGCGCGCTTCGCATGCGCCCCGACCGGATCCTGCTGCAGGAACTGCGGGACGGGACAGCGTTTTTCTACCTCCGGAACGTCAACAGCGGCCACCCCGGGTCGATCACCACCATACACGCCGACTCCGCGGCCCTCGCCTTCGAGCAGCTCACCCTGCTTGTGCGCGAGAGCGAAGGCGGCCGCGATCTTCCGCGCGACGATATCCGCGCCCTTCTGATGCTCCTCGTCGACGTGGTCGTGCAGGTGAAGAAGATCGACGGGCGCTACCGCCTGACAGAGGTCTGGTATGACCCCGTTCGCCGCCGCCGCGACGCCGCATAAGGTCCTGATGGTCCTGGCCGCCGTCGTCTTCCTGGCGGCGGGCGCGACCTTTGCGACCGCGATGATCGCCTTGGCCGGACTTGGCCAATTCCGTCAGGACATCGACATCGCCGCCGTGCCGGGGTGGTTCTGGTACTATCGCGGCGATCCGGACGTCCGGCGCTGGATCAAGATCGGCGCCCTGATCTCCGCCGGCCTGGTGGCCATCGCGGGCGTCGCCGCCCTCCTGCGCATTCGCCGCTCTCTCCACGGGACGGCGCGCTGGGCCACCGCCAGCGAGATCGCGGCCGCAGGTCTCACCGAGGCCAAGGGCGTCATCCTCGGCCAAGCGAACGGCCGCTATCTGGTGTTCGGCGGGGCCGAGCACGTCATGCTCTACGCCCCCACACGCTCGGGCAAGGGCGTCGGCGTCGTCATTCCCAATCTTCTGAGCTGGCCAGAGTCCCTCGTTGTCCTCGACATCAAGGGCGAGAATTGGGACGCCAGCGCCGGCTACCGCCAGGCTTGCGGTCAGAGGGTGTTCCGCTTCGATCCCCTCGCCGCCGACGGCCGGACCGTTCGCTTCAATCCGTTGGCCCACATCGATCGAACGGATCCGATCCGCACGCTCGACGAGCTGCAGAAGATCGCCCAGATGCTGTTCCCCGAGCCGCAGCGGGCCGACCCGTTCTGGGCGGAGGCGGCGCGCACCGGCTTCATCGGCGTCGGCGCCTATGTCGCCGAGACGCCCGCCCTCCCCTTCACGCTAGGCGAGGTCTTCCGCCAGCTCACCCAAGGCTCGCCGAAGACGCGTTTCCCGACCCTGATCGCCGCTCGGGCCCGCAGCGGTCATCCCCTCTCGGCGGCCTGCGTCAACGCCCTGACCGATTTCTGCGCGGCCAGCGACAACACTTTCGCATCGATCCGGCAGACCATCACCGCCCGGATGGGCCTTTGGCTCAACCCGCGTGTCGACGCCGCGACCGCCGCCTCCGACTTCGACCTCCGGTCGCTGCGCGATCAGGCGACGTCCCTGTATCTGGCGGTGTCTCCGGACAACCTCCATCGGGTCGCGCCGCTCTACAATCTGCTGCTGCAGCAGTTGATCGACCTGAACACGCGCCGCCTGCCGGCGCCGGGCGTGCCGGGGCCTGAGGTTCTGATCGTGCTCGACGAATTCGCCCGCATCGGCCATGCCCCGGTCCTGGCCCACGGCTTCTCCTTCGTCGCCGGCTACGGCATCCGACTGCTGGCGGTGATCCAGAGCCCGTCCCAGCTGCGCCATGAATACGGGCCCGACCTCGCCGACGAGATCATGACCAACTGCGGCGTGGAGATCGTCTTCGCCCCCAAGGAGGTGAAGGTCGCCCAAAGCCTCAGCGACCGGCTCGGCTATTACGACCAGCCGGCGCTGTCGCGAAGCCGTCCGTTCGGACTGGGCGCAGGCCGCCGGACCGTCACCACCTCCGACCAGCGCCGGGCGCTGATGCTGCCCCAGGAACTGCTGGCTCTGGAGTCCGATCGCCTGATCGTGCTGAAGGCCGGGATCCCGCCGGTGCGCGGACGTAAGCTGCGCTATTATGCGGCGAGGGACTTCAGCCGGCGGGTGCGGCCGCCGCCGACGGTGCCGGCCTTGCCCGCCCTGCAGGCCGGCGGATCGTCGGCGGTGCCGCCCGGCGCGCCCGGCCCGGCGTCCCCAGCCGAACCTCCCGCCCCCGACCTCGCGCCCTTCGAGCCCGCGTCGATCTCCCTGGCGATCGACGACATCGATCTCGACGGCCTCCCGTCCGAGGCCGCGTCCGAAGCCGAGGTTCGCGCCTGGGCGGACGCCTACATCGACCGCGCCGCGCTCGAGGCGTCGCTTGAGCTCGACACCCGACCCACCGTCCAAGGCGACCGATAATCGCAGGAGGATCTCATGGCCGACGACCCCGATCCGATCACGCCGACCCCTGAGGGCCGCGGCGCCGATAACACCATCGAGCCCGGGCGGGCGCGACGGCGCGCCAAGTCCGAAGAGACCGAGCGTCCGGTCGATCCGGCCACGACGCCCGAGATCTCCACTCGGGTCGGCGACCTGCCGAGCGCCGTCGCCAAACGCTACCAAGGCGAGCCGGCCAAGCTCGGCGGCTACATCGACTATTTCGAGGGCCCGGGATCCAAACATCCGGCCTTCCGCGATCGCGGCGGCAAGCTCGAGGCCTTGCAGACCGATCCGGCGACCGTCGCCACCCTCCTGGCCGTGGCCAAGCACCGCAACTGGACTGCCATCAAGGTGCGGGGCGACGACGATTTCCGGCGCGAGGTCTGGAAGGAGGCCCAGGCGATGGGACTGGAAGTCTCCGGCTATCGACCCAAGGCGCGCGATCGCGCCGAGCTGGACCAGCTGCGCACTGCGGGCGCTGAGCGCCCGCAACCACCTTCAGCCGCCACCCATCCGTCGGGGCGAGGAGACCGGGTGGGGAAAGCGCCTGAAGTCGAACCGGGCGTGACGGCCGGGAAGCTGATCGAGATCGGCCAAGCGCCCTACCCTCGTGGTTCGGACGCCAAGCCGACCCCCTTCATCCGTGTCGAGCAGGCCGACGGCAGGGTGAAGGACCTTTGGGGTGTCGGCCTGCCCGACGCTCTGCAGCGCTCCGGCGCCCAGGTCGGCGACGACATCCGCGCACGTCGCGCCGGAACCGACAAGGTGACGGTCAAGGTCGAGCAACGCGACCCGGAGTCGGGCCGGACGACCAGGCGCGACCGCGAGGTCGACCGCAATCGCTGGGAGATCGAGGCCGATCGCTTCCGCTCCGCCTCGCCCGAACAGCGGATGCGGGACCCGGCGATGGCCCCCGCCCAGTCCCGACTCGACGTGGTGGAGTCGGTCGCCCGCTCCCGCCTGTCCGATCCCCAGGCGCAGGCCCGCGTGGTCGCCGGCGCCGAGGCCAGGATCGCCGAACACATCGCGGCCGGCCGGACTATCGAGCCCGTTCGCGCCCCCGATAGGGATCGGACGGAGCGAGAGGCCGGCGGACCTGAGCGGGTCAGGGCGCGCTGACTGTCATGCGTCTCCGGTTCGGGCGATACGCTGGCCAAGTCACCGAGGCCCTGATGCTGCGCCGGCCTGACTATGTGGTCTGGATGCTGCGCGAGGCCCCCGACGGCGTGGTCGGCGGCGCCTTCCTGGTCCTGCTCGATCAGTTCGACGCAGCTCCGGTCCAGGGGGGATGCGAAGCCTGCGGCGTCCTCCCCGCCATGGCCTTCGCCCTCCCCAACCAGGCCGTGATCGTCCGACTTTGCACCGACTGTGCGTCGACGGGCGACGGCGGCGGCCTGGTCCGGATTGACGGATTCTGGGGCGCCCTCGCCCACATCGAGGCGACCTTGGTCCGAGGACGTCGTCTAGGCCTGCGTCGGATCATCCGCAGTTTGGCCCTGGCCAAGGGCGCGCCGCGTCGCCTGACCGAGAACGCAGCCCTGCGGTTCTTCGGCCAAGCCCCGGCTCGCCCATCGCGGCCCCAGCCGCTGGGATCAACCCATCACGACGGGAACCCCTTGTCGCGCAGATAGGCGCTGACGTCGGCGTCACGGCCGCGGAAGGCGCGATACTGGTCCGCAGGGTCGATGCTGTTGCCGACCTTCAGAACGGTCTCGCGGAGCCGTCGCGCCGTCGCCTTGTCGAACGGATCCCCCGCCTCGACGAAGGCCTCGAAGCAGTCCAGTGCCAGGACCTCGGACCACAGGTAACTGTAGTAGCCGGCCGAGTATCCGTCGGAGGCGAACAGATGGGCGAACTGAGGCAGGCGATGGCGCATCGGCAATTCGCTGGGCATGCCGAGATCGGCCAAGGCCTCCCGCTCGAACGCATCCGGATCGATGTCGACGTCGCCGGCCAAATGCAACCTCATGTCGACGATGGCCGCCGCCAGATACTCGGTCACATCGAAGCCCTGCCTGAAGGTCCGCGCCGCTGCGATCTTGTCCGTCAGCGCCGTCGGAATGGGCTCCCCGGTTTGGTGATGCAGGGCGAACCGCTGCAGCACGGCGGGCGTCGGGAGCCAGTGCTCGTGAACCTGTGACGGGAACTCGACATAGTCGCGGGCCACCCGGGTCGCGGACAGGGCCGGATAGGCGACGGCGGAATTGAGCCCGTGCAGCGCGTGACCAAACTCATGAAACAGGGTCTCGGCGTCGTCCCAGGAAATCAGCACGGGCTCCCCGGGCGCGCCCTTCACGAAATTGGCGTTGTTGGAGACCAGGGTCGGCACCGCGCCGTCGAACGATTCGTGGACCCGATAGGCGCTCATCCATGCGCCCGAACGCTTGCCCGGCCGGGCGTAGGGATCGAAATACCAGAGGCCGACATGGGCGCCGTCGCGGCTGACCGCCCAGACCCGGATATCGGGATGTGCCACTGCCACATGGGAGGCGGGGGCGAAGGTGAAGCCGTAGAGCTCGCCCGCCATCCAGAACATGCCCTCGCGCAGCTTCTCGAGTTGGAGATAGGGCTTCACGGCGTTCATATCGAGATCGTATCGGGCCGCCCGGACCTTCTCGGCATAGTAGCGGTAGTCCCACGGGGCGATGATGATCCCCGCCCGCTCCCGGTCAGCGATCGCTTGCATTTCGGCGACCTCCTCCTTCACCCGTGCGATCGCCGACGGCCACACCCGCATCATCAGCGCCATGGCCGCGTCCGGAGTCTTGGCCATCGCGTTCTCGAGGCGCCAGTGGGCGTGGGTCGGATAGCCCCGCAGCTTGGCCCGCTCCGCCCTTAGCCTGAGGATGGATCGGATGATGGCGTTGTTGTCGGAGGCGTCGCCGTTGTCGCCTCGGCTGTAGTAGGCTCGCCAGACCTTTTCGCGCAGGTCGCGCCGTGTCGCATAGGTGAGGAACGGATCGACGGCTGAGCGGGTGTTGGCCACGCCCCACCGGCCGGACTGACCGCCCGCCGCGGAAAATGCGGCCAACAGATCAGGCGGCAGGCCGGCGACGTCGCTGGGGTTCGACAGCATCAGAACGGATTGCTCGTCGTGCAGCAGGTTCTGGCTGAACCGGCTGAACAGGCCCGCCAGTTCGCCATTGATCGCCGCCACCCTGGCCTTGTCGGCCGGCGACAGGCGCGCGCCGCTCCGCACGAAGCTGTTCCAATAGTACCAAGTCAGCCGTGCCTGCTCGGGCGTGAGGTCCGCGTATGACGCCGCGCCGTGCACCGCCTCGAGGCGGGCGAACAGCTGAGGGTTCTGCAGGATCCGATCGGAATGCGCGGCCAGGCGCGGCGCCATCTCGGTCTCGACCGCCCGCATCTCCGGCGTCGACAGGGTCGCGCTCCACACCCCGTACACCGTGCTGACGCGCTCGCGCATCCGTCCGCTGCGCTCATAGGCCGCCAGGGTGTTGGCGAAGGTCGGCGGCGAGCGATTGCCGGCGATGGCCGCGACCTCGGCCAACTCCTCGGCCATCGCGGTCTCCAGGGCCGCCTTGAAGTCGGCGATGGCGACCCGATCGAACGGCGGCGTCCCCCCGTAGGGACCGGCCCAGGGCGCGGTCAGAGCGCCCGCCCCCGGGGGGGCCGCCGCCTTGCCGGGCACGGGAGTGAGGCTCGTGACGGCGAACGCGCCGCCCGACAGGAGTAAGGCGCGCCGCTGCATTCGACGAAACTCCGACATGAGACCTACCCGACGGCGTCGGTGCGCAAACCATCCCCACACAGAACGCCCGCTGATGCCGGTTTTCTTACTGTTGGACACGAACTGCGGCTAGGAGATTCTGCGTGACGAGGGCGCATTTCAGCGTCCGCGCCATCTAATGTTCGGGTCGAAGCGACCGCGCCCTCTGCCGCAACGCGGCGGCCATGAACTGCGCCACGATCTTGATCTCGGGATCGAGGGACGCGCCTCGCTGTTCGAACGCGACCGCCGCCTGTTGCAGCGCATCGGCGTCCGCCGCCGCGCATTCGCCGATAAACGCGTCGACCTGTGCTTCGATCGCGGCGCGGTCGTCCGCGTCCAGCAGCGCCAACAGCCGCTGATCGCGTTCGTCTCGATCCATTCTCAAGCCTCGGAACCAGCGGCCGGGAGAGGTCCGGCGCCAAGCGGCGAAGGCCCAGAATAGCCCTGTCTGCGCCGTTTCGAACCACGTACCCTTACGGGGTGCGGTCGTGACGCGGCTAGCGGCGGCGATCCGGGCGCGGACGATCGGTCGGCGGCGTGACAGGCTCTGTCTCTCTCCCGCGTTCCGCCTTCGCCTGGCGGACCAGGTCGTTCCGCCGGGTCGCAATCGGCGGCATTGATCGAACGAAGGCGGCCACCTGGGCTCCGAGCGTCCGATCCGCCGGGTCGCCAGAGGCGGCCAAGGTCTCGGCAGTCGCCTGATAGGCCGCCCGTACCGCGCGCTGCTGTCTGAGGATCCGCCCTTCCCACGGCCGGTCAAGGCGCTCTCCGCCGGCGATCCGCTGGGCTTCGCGCTCGGCCGACGCCAACCGGTCCGGTCGGGGGTGGTGCTGCGGATCTCGCTCGTGGCGTTCGCGGAGCTTGCGCACCGGCATCCGTTCGGGCTTGCGCACGATCCCTCGCGCGCGGCGCGGCGTGGCCTCGGCCTCGACGTCTCGGTTCCTCAGATGCCGCGCGAAGCTCTGCCGCCACGCCTCGAGGTCCGCTTTTCGGGGATTGAGGCGCTGGCCCCCCTCGCCCAAGGTCCGAACCGCGATGTGGACATGGGGATGGTCGACGTCCGTGTGCAGCGCGAACACATAGTCATGCCGGTCGCCAAACTGCTCGGCGGCGAAAGCGCGCGCCGCGTCGCGGACCCGGCCGGGCGGCGTGCCTGCCGGCATCGACAGCATCACCGAGATCGACAATGAGCTGTCCGCCCGCTTCTTGATGTCGTCGGCCGTCCAGTCGGACCCGCGCTCCCGGATCTCGTCGAGACCCTGCAGGCGCTCGCCGTCGCGGCCCTCCAGGGTCAGGGCGCCGTCTCGGGCGATATACTCCAGGTGCGCCTTCAGATGATCGCCGTCGCGGGTGCGCCCGGTGATCTTCACCATCACCTCCGGCGCCCGGGCCGCCAACCGCCCCAGGCGCGCCTTGGCCTCCCCCGCCCCGCCGCCGCTCCGCCCCGGCTTCAGGACGGCGCGGTCCGGCACGCGCCGATCTCGCGCCACTGGACGCCACAGATCCTCGAACCCCTTGATGCGGCCGAAGTCGCTCATGCGGCTTCCCAGTAGTCGCCGGCGCCGTCGATCGCCGCGCGCACGCCGTCCAGCTGATCGCGGACCTCGCGTCGGAACGCCTCGACCTTGGCCAGTTCGTCGCTGACGGCGTCAGCCGCCAAATCGCCGTCGCGCACCGCCCGGACCAGCTCGCGGAGGTTGGTGCTGATCCGCGCCAGCTCCTGACGCGCCTCCACCAGCGCGAGCGCCTGGCCCGCGTTGAACTGGGGTTTGCGGAACAGCCGCCCGCGCAGGCAGGCCAAGGCCCATTCGGTTCGCCGCATCCCGGCCGCGCCGCTGGCGCTGTCCAGGGCGGCGCGGTCGTCGGCCTTCAGACGGAGCGTCAGCTTGTCGGATTGGCCGCGGGCGGGGCCCGGTCCATCCGGCGCGGGCTCGAGGCCCCCAGCCGTCATGGCCTCGGCCATCAGGCGGCGCAGCAGCACGGAGCGCCCGCCTTTGCTCGACGCGAAGGCGTCGAAGCGGGCGGCGAAATCATCGGTCAATCGCACGCCGAAGAACGCCATGGTTTGACCATGGCGTTTAACAACGCTGGCGGCAAGCCTATCCTGCCCTCCCAATCAATCACAATTCCACGAGTCACAGAAACCAGTCTCAGGCTTTGCCGTGGGGTGACGGAGCCTGGCCGTGAGCGGATCGGAAATGGCCTGGCGAGGGCGCCGACTGAGACTCCAATTGGCCGAGTCCCGTCGTACGGCAACGATTCGTTTGCCGCTTGGAAACCAGCCTTCTTTCACCGCAAAAACTCAACTACGGATAGCGCCGTTCAACCACTGCACCTAGGAGGGGGCATGGGCCGGCGGATTCTTGTGGTGGTGCTTCTAATCGCCTTCACCCTTGGGTCCATGTCGGGCTGGGCGCTTGGCCGCGTTGAGACATCCTCCGAAGACGCCATCGAAAGCGTCGCACTCGACCACGTTTTCCTGTCGGGAACGCCGGACAAGCCTTTCCTGGGCTACTTTTGCAACGGCGGTTTCATGGCTTACCGCCTGGTGGGCGGGCCCGATGACCAGATCATTCTGAACGAGGATCGCTACCACGCCAGTTCCGCTGGCTTCCTAGTCTCCGTGGCGCGAAGCTACTCAGGCTACATTGCGACGGCGATGGGTGGGGGCGTCGCGGCCCGCCTGTCGGCGGGGCAGATCGTCAAACAGCTTCGGACAAAGAGCCGCGCGAGAACCGCCGTCTATGCCCTGGCCGCAGGCGCGACGGGCATGTTCGGCGGCTATCAGGTCGCGAAATGGCGAGGCGTGTCCTGCAGCGACCCTCGTGTCCTGAAGTTGGTGCGCGACCCGGCCTTGTGGAATCGCTCGCAAGACGCAATCGCCGTGAAACTCCTGAAAATTGTGAACCGCCCCGCTGACGGCAGCACCTCGCACAATCCATGGGACTGGATCGGCGCGACGAACGCCGCGTCGGCAAACCCTGTTCCAGCGGAACTCAGTTTGGCCCTCGCCCGCGTCGAGCAACGACCCCTGTTTCGCTCAATGATGCGGTCGATCGAGCAGCTTCGACGTGTCGAGGACGAACGCAAATCGTTCTCCGCCCATGTCTGGGAGGGACTTCCCATATTGGTCTTCATAGCCCTGACGATGGGAATGATCGTTCTGTTCGCCGTGGGTCCGGGGTCGCGTGTCACCTCACTTCGACGACGATGGAAACGGGCGGCCAATGGATCAGAAGGCGACGCAACGCCAGAGGCCGCCTCGTTCGCCAATCGCATGGCTGCCTTCGCCCGGAGGTTGCTTCGGCCTGGCCCCCTCCCCTAGCCGCGTTCATGGCCCTGCGCAAAAAGGGGGCCGAAGCCCCCTACGCCGTCGCCAGCAAACCGTCGGCGTCGATCTCGATCGGCCGCCGGATGTCCCAGCCGTTGCACCAGACGGCGTCCAGCACGACCGCGAACGGATGCCGCCCGGCGTCTCCTTGGTCCAGCATCTCGGTGTACTGCGCCCAACTCGCCTCCCGGCGGTCTGCCGACTGTATGTTCCAGGCCGACACCAGCGCTTCGAACTCCCGCTGATAGGCGGCGATTTCTTCCATGATCTTGCTCATGACCGGTTCTCCAAAAAGGCCGCTCGCAGCGGCGACGGCGTGTCAGGTCACGACGGGGTCCCCGACAGTCACCGGAGCGGTCGGCCCTTCGCCGGCCGCGGAGGGGAACGGCGTAGCCGTTGACTTTCGGGGTGGCGTGGCATGATGCGACGACGTGGCTCGAGGGCCCGCGCCCGCCTTGCGGGCGCTCATCGCGGCGGCCCCGACGGGCCGACGGCGGTCTTGATCGTCAGATCAAGGCCCAGCGACCGTAAGGGCGCTTCCACCGGCCGGTCCGCCGCACGGGCGTCAGGCCGCCTCGCGCCACCAGGCGATCAGCGCCTCACGCGAGCCATTGGCCAGACGCAACAGCAGGTCCGCGTGACAGGCCTCCGGCGCGCAGAAGCATGCCAGGTCCTTGCCGCGGAGCTCGCCCAGCGCCCTCAGCAACGCATGCTGGCCGCGCAGCCAGCGTTCGTGCTTGGCGATCACGGTCGCCCGATCGCCGTCGACCCCGATCCGGAACGGATTGCCCCACTTGCTGCCGCGGCCGACATAGATCGCGTCCGCCGACGGCCTGCACCGATGCTTGTTGAGGACCCTGCACATCGCCTTCGCCTTTCGCCCTGGCCGCTCCCGATGAGCGGCGACGGCGCGGCGGGCCGTGACGGGGCCCCGACAGTCACCGACGCGGTCGGCGCCTTGGCGAGCGCGGAGGGAAACGGCGCAGCCGTTGACTTTCGGGGTGGCGCGGCATGATGCGTGGACGTCGCTCCAGAGACGGGGCCCCGGTTTCCAGCGAGGACCTGCCGAGGTGACGATCACGATCTTTCCGGTGCGTTATACCCAGGCCCAGCTCATGGCGGCGCCCGAGGACGAGCGCCTGTTCCACCTGATGGCCGGTCAGTGCGCCAACGACCTCAATGTGCTGGCCAAGCTCCACCTGATGGTCGCCAACAGCGCCGGCGACTCGCGGCTGGATGGCGCCGAAACCAGCGTGTTCGGCTCGTTCGTGATCCGGCAGATGGTCGGGCGGCTCTACGAAGCCTGGAAGCTGTTCAAGGACCGCTTCCACCTGATCTATCTCGGATACGAGGGGGAATGGAGCCCGCAGAGCGTCCAGGCCTGGGCCGAGATGAAGCGATACTTCGGCTCCGGCAGCCTGCTCATGGCGCTGCGCCACAAGGTCAGCTTCCATGCCGATGCGGACGTCATGCGCGACGGCTTCGCGCGGGTGCCCCATGACGTCGCCCTCACCGACTATGTCGGATTCGCCGCCGGCAACGCCCTCTACGCGGGCAGCGACGCGGTCCTGACCCTGGCCATGGCCAGTCTGACCGGGATCGCCGACACTCAGGCCGCCATGGACCAGATCTACGATGAAATGGCGCGGGCGCATGGCTGGGTGAACGACTTGACCCTGGATTATTTCAACCTCTTCGTGGGCCGCCACATCGACGTCACGCCCGAGACGCTGAGCGCCGGCCGGATGGAGATCGCGGCGCCCCGGCTCAGCGCGCTGAAGACCCATTTCTTCGTCGACTACGAGGAGACGCCCGCCGAGCGGGAGGGATAGGCGAGCGCAGTTTGTTCGAACAAACCCTTCAGCGTCGGCGGCGGCGCGGCGACGTCGGTCGCCGGAACGCCCAGACCAGGCGGGCCAGCGCCGAGATGATCGCGGCGAGGCCGATCAGCAGGGCCGGGTTGACGAGATCCTGGGCCATCAGTCGAGCAGCCGGCGCGGGTCGGTCGCGAGCAGCGTCTTGCGATCGAGGATCAGCGAGGTGCGCGACAGCCCGCCCGGGTCGTCGGTCTTGCGCGTCACCGAGACCAGGGCCACGCTCTCTTCCCCGCCGGCCGGCCCGGGCCGGCTGGTGACGCCAGCCAGGACGACATAGCCCTCGGCCAACATGGCGGCCGCCTGGTCGATCACGGCCTGATAGACCGCTCGACGGCCCCGAAAGGGGCGGCCGTCCATGCCGTTGCAGGCCGACAGGGTCCAGCCGAGCATGTCCAGCAGCTCCGCCAGCCCCTGAAGCGCCGCGAACGTCGCCTCCGACCGGTCGGGCGCCAGGGTGAGGATCGTGTCGCACCGGGACAGGGCGCGAAGCTGCGCCTGGCTGCGCAGCGGCGCCACCGTCACCAGGACGACATCGGGGAAGTCGTCGCGGACATGGGCGGCCAGCTCGGCGTCCGTGCGCGGCGCGCGCGGCGCGGTGTAGGTGTCCGCCGGCAGGCCCAGGGCGAGGGTGACCTTCTGCAGCGCCTCGACGCTCACGGCCTCGCCACGCTCGATGCGCTCGACCGTCGTCAGTCCGACGCCCGCGCGCTCGGCGAGGGTGGACTGTTTGAAGGCGCGGGCGCGCCGGCCCATGATGATGAAGAAGGCCACCAGTTCGGGCGGCGGCGCCTTGGCGACGCCCGGTTCCGGTCGCGGGAGGGCGACGATGCGATCGTAGAGCGGCGGCAAGGCCATCAGAGAAACTCCCTTCGCCCAGCAGAATGGACGCGCGCCGCCGACGAAACGAGGCCGAAAAATCCTTCACCTCGACCCCTCCGACGCCCCCGCATCGGCCGAGTGGAACGAATCACCAACCCCAAGGTCTGGCCCCCCGATCGAAGGATCCCCCCACTGCTGGTGGCAGATTCACGGCCTGTTCCGCCGCCGCGTCAGGGATCGTCACCCGAATGGGCCGAGACCCGCGCAGCGGGGCTCGGGGCGGCCCGCCGCCTAGAGCCCGGTCCGGCCGAAGGTCGGAGACGCCCATCTTCTTGCTCGCAACGGCACAGTCTTGCACATTATTGGACAATCTCGCGTGGATCGCTATATTGGCATGGAAGAGGTGAACCCCATGGCCACGTCCCACGCCCGCAAAGCCCCGACCTTCGGCGGCGCCGACGACCTGATCGGCGCCTTCGCCAAGAAGAACCCGACCGCCAGCCGCATGCGGCTGACGCGGCTGGGCCGGGTCGCCGCCAGGCTCGACGCCCTCACCGACGACCAGCTCAACGGCCTCGATCGGGTCAGCGCCAAGCTTCCGGACCTCGTGGACCGGATCCTGGCCCAGGTGCGCCCCGCCGCCAAGGCCCCGGAACGGTTCATCGTCGACCGCAGCGGACCGGTCGAGATCGTCCAGGGCGAGGGCCTGGGCGAACTGCTGTCCGAGGAAGAGGGCCGCCGGCGGATGGATGAGTATGCGACGCCGGTCTCGCTCGAGAGCTGGGCTGGCCCGACCGCCGGTCCCGTGGACATCGAGCGCACCCTGAAGATTCCGCGCTCGACCCTGCACCATTGGCAGCGCAAGGGCCTGGTCATCGGACTGCTGAACGGGGTGCGCAAGAACGTCTTCCCGCTCGAGCAGTTCGTGGATGGCAAGCCCGTGGCGGGCCTCGACGAGGTGATGGCGATCATCAACCAGCCTCGGGTCACCTGGCGCTGGATGTTGACGCCCCATCCGCTCCTCGGCGGCGCCAAGCCCCTGACGCGGCTGAAGCAGGGCCGTCAGGAAGAGGTGCTCCGCGCCGCCCAGACCAACTTCGGTCAGTGAGGCTCGATCCAAGGGTCCTGCGGGCGCTCACGGTCTCCGTGACCCCCAAGGACGTCGTACGCGTCACGCCGCTCGCCCACGCGGCGACGCCGCTCGGCATGGGGTATGGCGAGACCCGCTTCGCCAGCCCCACACAGGCCTTCAAGGTCCTCTATCTCGGCGAGAACCTGGTCACCAGCCTCGCCGAGGCGGTCGTCCGCGACCGTTTCCAGGGCAAGGTCGGGCGAGTGCTTGACGTCGCCGAAGTCGACAAATGGGCCGCCGTGAACGTGACCGCCACGGCGCCCCTGGCCCTCGTCGACCTGCGCACCACGGGCGCGCTGCGCCTCGGGGTCTCGACGGAGGCGGTGAAGGGCAAGGTCCAGAACCAGGGCCGCAAGCTCAGCCAGGCCGTCCATGATGCGACGGACTTCGACGGCTTCCTCTATGCGTCCCGTCTCACAGGGGCGAAATGCGTCTGCGTCTTCGAACGCGCGGTCCGCCCGCTGACCGCGACGGCCGTGGTCCCCCTCGTCCGCCATCCGGGCCTTCTGGCCGCCCTGAAGGCCCTCGATGTCGAGCTGGAGAAACCTTAAGGCCGCGCCGCCGGCCTCAAGGCCTGGATCTCGACGGCCTTGCCGCTGAAATGGTCCTCGTTGCGCCGGGTCCGCCAGAAGGTGAGGATGTCGACGTCTTCGCAAGGTTCGACCTTGACGATGTCGCCCGTGGTCTCTTCCTCGAACGGCGCGAGGATTCCGTCGGGCCGGGTCGCGTCGCCGACGACGGCGTAGGCGAACCGCTTCAGGCCCGCGACATCGGGCCGAACCGCGCCGTCCGCGAACTTGAGGGTCGCGCCGGGCTCCAGCCCCACCCGATAGATCGCGGGGTGGCTGCTCTCATAGAAGACGCCCCGATCGTCGGGCGCGTGCCGCCAGAGGTGCTGGCCCGCGACGCATTCGGCGGGGACCCGAAGGGCCAGGGTCGCCGACCGGTCGGCCGCGTCCTGGGGGTCGACGGCGAGCCGCACCAGGCCGTCCGGCGGCGACCGGTTGTCGAGCAGGAAATACACCACGCCGTCCGAGGCCATGGCGATGGCGCGAAGGTCGAGCGGGGTCTCGATCCGCGGCAGGCTGGTCAGATAGGCGTAGGCCACGTTAACGAGCCCGCGGTTGCCGCGCACATTGCGCGCCGATCCCCAGAGCTCGCCGCTCCGCCCGATGGCCTCCAGCGCGGCCGGCGAGGTATGGTGGAAGAGGCGAAGATCGAACCCGCCGTCCTCGCGGCGAACGGCCTCGCCCGTGCTGCGCGACATCAGGTCGGGCCGGCCCGCCACGCGGCACCGGAACAGCTGCGATCCGTCGGGAAACCGCGCGACGAAGCGGTCGTCCGTGGTCGCGACAAGGACCTCGTCGCCGCCCGAGGTCACCAGGCCGAACTGGGCATAGGACCGCGCGCCGAGGAAGGACAGGATCGGCGGGTCGAACATCGCCGGTTCGAACCAGCGCCAGCCGTCGGGGCCGTCCAGGAACAGGGCGTCGGCGAGGAAGACGGTGTAGCCGACGCCATGCACGAGCTTGAGCTTGATAAAGCCGTCATGGACGGCGGCGGCGGCGGCCGGAAACGACGCCATCAGGTCCGGATCGTCCGCGGCGCCGTCCTCGATGTCGGTCGTCGTCATGACCCGACGATAGGGCTTGGCGGCAGGAACAGCCAGACGCCGCACGGGCGATCGGCCGGCGACCGGGGAACCGGACAAGAAAAAGGCCCGCCCGGGTGTCCACGGGCGGGCCGATCTCTGATCTCAACCCGATCAGAACGGGATGTCGTCGTTCAAATCGTAGCTCTCGCGGGGACCCGATCCGCCGTTGGCGCCGCCGGCCGCGTGATCGTCATCGGAACCGCGGCTGTCGTGGTCGCGATCGACGCCGTCGGCGAGGATCTTGATCTGGCCGCCCCGGCTCTGAACGACGATCTCGGTGGCGTATTTCTCGACCCCGGCGCTGTCGGTATATTTCCGGGTCTCGATCTTGCCCTCGATCAGGACCAGCGAGCCCTTCTCCGCATAGGCCAGGTATTTGGCCGGGCCCTCGCCCCAGACCGTGACGCGGTGCCATTCGGTCTTCTCGCGCCGTTGGCCGCTGTCGCGGTCCTTCCAGCTTTCCGAGGTGGCCACCCGCAGATTGGTGACCTTGCCGCCGTCGTTGAGGGTGCGGGTCTCGGGGTCCGCGCCCAGGCGGCCGATCAGTTGAGCCTTGTTCATCATGGTCTTCGCTCCGTGTCGACGGCCGGGAAAGGCCCCGGCCGCTCGCGGTCATCGCCGCGATCACGGTCCGCTTCGGACCGGGGCCCTGAGGCCGACCAGAAAGCCCGCGACCGCTGGAAACCGGCCTGCACGAGCACAGCGAGGAAGGCCGGAGGGTCCGGCGGGCGCGCCTCGCCCGCGAGGTCGGCTTTCGCCGGCGGCCGGCCCCGGTCAGGGATCGTGAGGGAGAGCGGCGTCCCGCGCAGCAAGCCGGGCCAGGACGGCGAGATCGGGCCAGACCCCAAGACGGCGTCTGAGCGGCCCCAAGTCGCGGTCCCAACCCCCACGCCTCAAGACAAACGCTCATCCTTATGGGCGCCCCGACGAGAGCGCGACCGCCGACGCCGGACCGGCGCTAGGAGTCGTCCGCGTCCGAGCTGGGCGCCGCGGCGCGCCGCCGACGTCGCGTGAAGGCCGCCGGACCGTCGGATGGCGGTGTGAAGAACACGGCCGGCGACACGCCCAGGACCTCGCCGATCGCGAACAGGGTCTTGGCGGTCACATCCGCCTCGCCGCGCTCGACCAGTCCGATGTAGTTTCTGTGCATGCCGATCCGCTCGGCCAAGGACTCCTGGCTGAGAGGGACGGCCTTGCGATGTCGACGGATCTCGCCGCCCATCGCGGCAAGATTCGAGTCTGCTCGCACGCCGGCAGCGTTGCTGGTCTAGTTCGACCGTTCTACACAGTGAGATTGTGCAATTACCGAAAACCGGGGACGCAAGTGAAGGTTGACGACCAAATCCACCCGATCGACTTGGCCGTCGGACGCAACATCCGCGCCCTGCGCATCGCCGGCGGAACCAGCCAGAGCCGCCTGGCCGAGAAGATCGGCGTCAGCTTCCAGCAGATCCAGAAATACGAGACCGGCGCCAACCGGGTCAGCGCGTCCAAACTGTTCGAGATCGCCAGCGTGCTGAAGGTGCCCCTCGAACGCCTCTACGCCGGCCTCGCCCTGCCCGGCCGCGGACAACAGGACGAGGACGACAACGGCCTCGAGGCGCTGACGCGGCTGATGATGGCGACGGCGGGCGGGGTCGCTCTTGCGCGGGCCTATGTGCGGATCGGCCACGGCCGCAGCCGCCGCGCCCTCGTCGACCTGGCCGAGGCGATCGTCGACGGCGACACGCCGAGCGCCCCGCCCAGCCTGGGCTGAACGGGGCCGAACGACGAAGCTCGCGGGCGCTTCAGGCCCGCAACCTCACCGGCAGGTGGCGGATGCCCTGCTCCTCGGCCTTCTGGCCGACGTTGAGGGCGGGCCCGAACGGGTGGGACGCCGCCGCCCGGCCTTCGTGCAGGGAGCCCGCCAAGGTCAGAACGATCACCGGCTCCAGGGCCAGCAACTCGTCATTGGCCCGGAAGGGCGCGGCCTTGCCGTGCGCCGCCTTATCGAACCGCGCGCCGATGTGATCGACGTGATGGTCGCGCGCCCAGCTGATGGCGAGCTTCTCGGCGCCGGCGCAGCCGGTCGTGGCCAGCTTCATGTCCGGCCACTGCGACCGGGCCCAGTTCAGGGCGTCGTAGATCCGGCCGGCGTCCACCTGGGTGTTGGCGAAGGGCGAGCCCCGGAAGGCGACCACCTGGGCCCCGGGATCGACGGCGGCGTGGGTCCGGGCCCGCTTGGCCCGAAGCGCCTCGCGCGCATCGATCTGGGCGGCGGTCGAGGCGGTGCGCCGGGTGCTGCCGCGCCAGGGCGTCCAGACCTCGCCGGTTTGGGCGGTGTAGGTCTCATTGGCCTGGTCCCGGATCATCTCGACGGCCCGGATGGCCGCCTCGGCGGCGTGGGCCTTGCGGGTGGCCTCCTGCAGCTCGACGTCGGCGATCTCCGAACCGTCGAAGTCGCGCGTCAGCCGCTTGACGTCGTCGGCCGCCCGATCCCAGTCGCGCTGCAGTCGCAGGATGATGGAGTGGAAGGCGCCGATCAGCCCCTCGGCGATGGGGCCGACATAGTCCTCCAGCGCGGTGTCGGCCATGACATCGAGGGTTTCGCTCATCACGGCCGCGCCGAGCTGTTCGAGCTGGTTCTGCTGGGGATGGGGGCGGTCGTCCTGCACGGCCGCGCAGAGCGCCTCGAACTGGGTGAGGTCGCCGAAGAGAAGAAGGGACATGGGGGTCTGCCTTGGTCACGGGGTTCGGGAACCGGAGGACGTCTCCGGAGAGGCCGGCTCCTGGCCGCGCCTCTGGACCGTCCCGGGCCCCGGCCCGGGGCGGCCCCAAGGGGCCGCGCAGCGGATCGCGGGCGACGACCCGTCAGGGTCGCCCTTGGTCAGGCCGCACCGGGTTGGGGCAAGGTCCAGGCTTCAGGCGCGCAGGAGCGCTCCCCGGCCCTGCGTCCGCCCGACCCCATGACCCCGCGGAGCCCCGTCGTCTGCGTCGGCCCCGCCCAAGGCGCCGCGGCCGTGCAGGATGATCACCCTCCCCTCGCCCGCCGGCGAACCGACCCGCGCGTCAGGACCCCCGGCGCATCGCCGACAGCGCCGCGAGCAGAGGCGGTCGCTCGTCCCGCCGGTCGGCGTCGCCCTCGCGGGCCAGGATCGCGGCCAGGCCGGGCGGAAACTCGGCCCAGCGCGCCGCCGCCTCCAGGATCTGACCCGGGTCGGGCTGCTCGCGCCAGTCCGCGCCCATCCACAGCAGGATGGGGTCCTCGTCGGGCCCGGGCTCGGCCGCCTCCACCTGCAGGAAGAAGGTCTGCAGGGGAGCGTCCCAGCCGCAGCTCACCACCACGGGACGCGGGAGATCGGACCGCGAAGACAAACGATGACGGGACATGGCGGCGGCTCCTAGGCGGCGCTGGGGATGAGGATGTCGGATCGCGCCGTCGCGCGGTACCCGTAGACGGGCGGGTCGAGCGCGCGGACCCAGCCGGCCTGCCGGGCCAGACGGTCGACCGCCTCGGGACAGCCGCCGACGCCCAGGGCGAACCGCGCCGCCTCGATCCAGGCGTTCTGGTCGCGGCCCTCCCGCCGCGCCGCCATCGACCAAGCCAGGCTGTCGGCCGTGGCCAGCTGGGACCGCACCGCCGGATCGCGCAGGGAGGTGGTCTTGACGCCGAACCCATGCAGCCGCAGGTCCGGACGCTCCGAGCGCACGGCCTCGAGGATCGCCGCCACGATGCGCGGATCGCCCTGGCGCTTGCAGACCGAGCCGACCCCGACCCAGGCCCCCGGCGCAAGACGCGCGCCATAGGCCTCCAGATGCCGCCGATAGTCGTCCGGAGACCAGCCCTGCAGCACCGCCATCAGCGGCACGCCGCCGGTGTCGGCGTCGAGGATGGCGTCATAGCGGTCGAGGGTCAGGGCCTGGTGGGCCCGGACGGTCAGACCCGTGGCCTTCAGGGCCCCGGGCTCGCACATGAAGTCCTGTGTCGCCGCGGCCAGAAGGCCCGTGCGGGCGTAGCGGCGCACGAGGGCGGCGTAGTCGGACGGGCTCTGGTCGAAGCCGCCGCGCCGGGTCACCTGGGTGAAGGCGCCGCTGTCGAGCAGCCACGGGTCGGAACAGCCGAGGAAGGGCGCGTCGCCGGCGCGGCCGACCAGGGTTTTGGCCGACAGGCAGACGCGAAAGCCCCGAAGGGTCAGCGGCCAGGCCAAGGCGGGATAATGGACCCCGACAAAGAAGCGGAAATCCGCCTCGGGTCCGGGATCTCGGTCGTCCCGCGCCGGCGGCGCCGGTTCGCGGGCGAGGGCCAGGCTAGTCATCGACCCAGACCCAGGCCAGGACATAGGCGCCCGGGTCCTCGCTGTCCGAGACGATGACGCCCGGGTCGTCGATCTCGACGGCGCCGTCGCGATGCCAGGTCTCGCGCGCCCGATCGACATAGCGATCCAGCGCGGGTTCGTCCCGGCGCTGGAGCGCGGCGAACCGGTTCAGGGCCTGGCCGAAGGTCAGCCCGTCGGCGATCAGCCGGTCGAGCGCATCCTCATGGGTCGCCGTCATGGCGTCCTCCGTCAAAAGATCAGGAAAAAGTCGGCGCGGTTGCGCGGTCAGCGGCTGCGCCCGGCGGCCCGGCGCATCCGCCGGGCCCGGGCGATGGCGGCGTTGAGCTCGCGCCGGTCCGCCAGCAGATGGCCCAGGAGGTCCTCCAGGGCCTCGACCCGACGGGCGAACGGCCCGGTCGGATCGGGACGAACCTCGAAGGCGTAGCCGTCGCCGCGGGCGATGATCCAGCTCATGGCGCTCCGCCCCCATCCCCGGCGCCGTGCTCATCGCCGAGGATCAGCCTGCCCGGCCGGAACCGTTCGAACCGCTCGAGATAGGCGTGGATCTCGTCGACGCTGGCGAAGCCCTGCACCGTGAGCTCGAAGCGGCCGATCACCGCGTCGCCATCGCTGTCCAGGGCGCAGCTCTCCTCGGTTCCGTCGGCGTGACGCAGGCGCGTGGCCGGTCCCCATTCCCCGGGGTAGCCGTCGTAGGTGAGCTGGTAGACGAGGCCCTGGGCCGCGCAGAAGGCCTGCAGGATGTCGAACTCGCCGCCGTTGACCTCGTTGGCGTAGAGGTCGGCGCCGTCCTTGCCGGCGCGCAGATGGGCCAGCAGGGCCTCGCGGCTGTCGAACCCCTCGTCCCAGGAGGGGCCCAGGGCCTCGTCCTCGATGGCCTCGCACAGGTTGTCGACCTGGTCGGCGGGGACGCGGCCCCCGATGGTGATCCTGGCGCTGACACGGTTACCCACGGGCCGCCTCCATCGCGTCTTCCAGCAGGCCGGAGACATCGTTGAAGTCGCAGCCCTCGGCCGAGATGAGGGCGAAGCCGCCGCCGAACGCGCCCGGCCTGGCCCGCGAACAGTCGTTGCACCAGGTGAAGCCGACCGGCAGGACGGAGGGGGCCAGTGTGCGGATGAACTCGGCGATGGCGACGAGCTGGGGATCGCCCTGGGCCCAGATGCGCACCCCGCCCTCGATCGGCAGGATCCAGGCGCCCACGTCGAAGGCGTCGGCGCCGTCATAGAAGACGGCGATCCCGGACAGGGGATCGGTCGGGTCGGGCGAGGCGAACCATCCGGCCAGGGCCGGCGGAAGTTCGGTCGTCGCCCCGGTCACGCCGAAGGCGGCGACGAGACGGTCGGCCTCCTCGGGAGCGCAGGCGAGGTCGAAACAGAGCTTGGTGTAAAAGTCGGGCATCGGAGCCTCCTGATGGCGGTTGCGCCCCGCCCCGCCCTCCCTCCGCCTTTCCGCGTCGAGGTTCAGACCGGCCCGGCCGCCTCGCCGAACGCCCCCGCCGGCAGGGTCCAGGGCCGGCGCACGATGGGGCCCGTCCAGTCGGCGGCCTCGGCCTGGGCGGCGAGCTCCGGTTGGGCGAGGGCCGCGGCGTAGGGCCGGCCCCGGTCGGCCAGGTCGATGACGCTGGCGGCGCGATGCAGGGTGAAGCCGGAGGCGGCCTCGCGGGCGGCGATGCGGGCGAATACGGCGGGAAACAGCGCCCGCACCGTGGCCCACTGGTGCGGGGAGCCGAAGATGCAGCAGCGGCAGCTGAGACGGCCCCAGCCGAGACGATAGGCCGGGTGCGGGACCAGGCCGGACCGGGCGATGACCGCCCACACCCGCCCCTCGTCCCAGGCGTGGATCGGCCGCCAGTGATCGACGCGACGCGGCGGACGACGGCCTCCGGCCGTGGCCGTCCGGTGCGCTTCGAACACCGCGTAGCGGGCGCGGCCGGGGCTCTCCTCGGCGCGTTCGCCGGTGACTACCAGGGTGCGCCCGTCAAGAAACCGGTCTTGGCCGCGGATCAGGGCGGCCATGACGTCGATCTTCAGCACGCCCGAGCACCAGCGGACGCGCAGGTCGGCGCTGACCTGGGGAAACCGGCCGCGCACGCCGGGGGGTCCTTCGCCGCCGCTGCGGCCCAGCCGACCGTCCGGCCGTTCGAACAGCACGGCGCCGGTCGGGGTTCCGTCGCGGTCCATCTCGCCGAGGAAGCCGCCCTCCCGCCAGGATCGGTACAGGGGAAGCCCGAACTGGGCGGCGACGGCGCGGCAGTAGCCGAGGGTGCACGGCCAGTCCATGAACGGGGCGTCGCCGTCGACGTCGTGATGGTGCAGCTCGATCCGCGCCGGATCGACGCCGAGCGCCAGCAGATGGAGCAGGCAGGCGAGCGAATCCTTGCCGCCGCTGAAGGCGATCAGGATGCGGTCGTAGGCCGCCAGGTCCGGGCCGGTCACGCCGCCCTCCCCCGGATCGGGCCGAGGCCGGCGTAGAGGCCTGTGGCGCCGTCGAGGCCATCCCGCTCGCCGGCGAAGGCGTCGAACACCGTGACCCAACGCGCCATTTCCGGCCGGTCCGCCCCGGCCTCGACCCCTTCGGCTACGGCCGCCTGCCAGCGCACGAGGCTGCGCGGCGCCCGGACGATGATCGCCTCGATTTCGTCTGCGTCCAGCAAACCCTCGGCGCGGATGAAGGCGGTCATCGACCCCGGCCGGGCCTCCGCGCCGCGCCGGCCGAGCACGGGCTTGCGCCACAGGCCGTCGACCTGGCGCAGGCGCGGGGCGGCGCGGGCCTCGATCAGGACGATCTGGCGCAGCAGGACGCGCGGCAAAGCGCGGATCTCGTCGGGGCGGGCGGCCGTGCAGAAGAAGCAGGCGCTCTTGGGCGGAACCGGCAAGCCTTCGGCGACGATGCGGCGGACGCAGTCCTCCCGGCCCCAGCCCCATTCCCGCAGCGGGTAGCGGTGTGCGTAGAACGGATCGTCCAGCGCATCGGCGGCCCGGGCCCGCCGGTCGTCGGCGCGACCGGCGTCATAGCCGATCAGCTTAACGACCTTCAGCCCCGCCGCCCAGGCCGTGATCGCCGGCGGCCAGTTCCGGGCCCAGGCGTGCTGGGGGGCGGCCTTCCATTTCTGGGAACAGGTGCCGCGGCCGAAGGCGATCCCGGGCAGGGTGCCGTTGGTGAGCAGGTTCTCGGTCAGGGTCCGATAGGCGGGCCAGTTCTTGAACCGGCGCGGTGCGTAGCGGACGATCTCCGAGGGCACGCCATGGGCCGCCAGCCAAGCCCGGAAGATCGGGATGAAGGCCAGGGTCTCCGGCTTCTCGGCGCCAGTGTCGGCGAACAGCACCATGTCGATGCGCTCGCCGCGCGCGACCAGCTCGATGATCATGGCGGTGGAATCGACACCGGCGCCCCAGGCGACGATCACCGGACAGTCGGCGGCAGGGTCGGTCATGACGGAGCTCCGGAGCCGCCGGCGAGGCCCGTCGCCCCGGGGTCGGCTCGCGCGAGCCGTCCCTCCCTCCGCCCCCTTCCCCCCTCAGGCCGTCAGCGGATCGGTGCGCCGCGGATAGGGGAGGTCCGCGGCCAGCCGCGCGCGCATCGATCGACGGGTCGAGGTCGCGCCGCAGGGGAAGGCGTAGACGTGATTGCCGCGGTGGCGGAGCGGCCGGAACGGCCCGTCGCGCAAGGCGCGCGCCACATAGGCTGCGCCGGTCTCGCCCGGCCGGATCGGCGGTGCGCCAAGGCGGCGGAGGCTCTCGTACGCATAACGCGCGCCGGTGTCGTCGGCCCGCAGCTTGGACAGGGCCCGGGCGCTGATCGCCGTGGCGTCGTCGGCCAGCCACAGGGTCCTCGGCGTCGCGCGGCCGAGATAAAGGGCCGAAGAGGCGGCGTAGATGCCGCCGTAGTGGCCGGCGAAAATCAGCCTCCCGGCCCGGTCGAGCCGCGGGATCGGATCCGAATAGGCCAGGCAGAGCGAATAGAGCGGCCGGCCCGCCTCGCCGGTCTTGTCGCGGGCGAGGCCCGCGAGGGCGCGGCGCAGGAACCAAGTCTCGGCGTTGCCGGCCACGTGGTCGAGCAGGACGAACCGGCCGAGATCGCAGAATCGCGCGCCGCCGGCGCCATAGGCGTCGGCGGCGCGAGGCTGGACGGGCACGCTGAACACCGCCACCCCGACCAGGGCGGCGGCCCGGTTGGGGCGCTGCTCCATCATGCCGTAGGCTGCGATCGCCGCGGGATAGGAGCCGGAATAGTGATGCGCCTGGACGAAGGCGCGGGCGTCCGCGACCCCGGGCAGCCGTTCCACGGCGTAGCGACGAGCATCGAGCGGTTCGCGCTGCGGCCGCCAAACCGGGCGGCGGTCGCGCCAGCGCTGGGCGACGAGAGACAGGGGCAGTTGCATCGGGGACTCCGCGAGGGCCGATCCCTCGCCGGGCCCCGCCCTGCCTCCCGCTCCCCCGCCGGTTCAGAAGGGGATGGGCAGCCCCTCGAGCTCGGGCGCGTCGCAGTCGAACAGGATGTATTCCGCGCCCTGGCCGCGGGCGAAGGCCATCGCCGCGCAGAGATCGGCCGGCGCGTCCTCGGCGGGGTGCGCGTCGGCCCAGACGAACCCTCCGAAGGGCGTCTGGGCCGTCCAGGCGAATGGGCGCGTGCGCGAGGCTGCCGCCGCCCCGGCTAGATAGTCGCGCGAGGCGGCCGACAGGTGGGCCGTCGAGCAGTCGAGGAAGAGGCGCAGCGGGTGGCGGACCAGATAGGTCCGCGTGTCGAGGTCCGACCGGTCATCCCATCAGCCCCTGGTCTCGGAAGCTGACGACGGTGTCGCCGGCGACCAGCATGTGATCGTGGACCGCGATCCCCAGGGCCCGGCCCGCCGCGACCACCTGGGCGGTGATCTCGATGTCGGCGCGCGACGGGGAGGCGGAGCCGGAGGGATGATTGTGGACGAGGACGCAGCCGACTGCGCCGAGCTCCAGGGCCCGCCGCATGATCTCGCGCGGATAGACCGGGGCGTGGTTCACCGTCCCCTCCGAGCCGGCCTCGTCGGCGATCAGCCGATTGGCGCCGTCGAGATAAAGCACCCGCAGGGTCTCGCGGGACTGGCCGGCCAGGGAGTGTCGCAGATAGGCCTTCACCCCGGCGTGGGAGGTCAGGAGGCAGCGCTCCCGGATCGGAAACTCCAGCAGGCGGCGGGCGATGTCGTGGACCAGAAGGAGGTCGGCGGCCGCCTGCGGGCCGACCAGCGCTCCAAGCTCAGCGGCGGAGGCTGCGAGGACCCGCACCAGGCCGCCGAACCGGTGCAACAGGGCCTCGGCCATCGGCGCGGCCCGATAGGGATCGCGCGCACCGAGCAGGATCTCGAGGACGTCGGACTCGGTCAGGGACCGGGCTCCGGACCGAAGCGCCCGCGCGCGGAGCCGGGCGTGGCGGGGAGCCGCCATCGGCCGGCCGAGAAGGACGGCGTCGTCCGGCGGTGCGACGAGCTTGAGACGGGGGTTGGGCATCGGGTGGCCTCCGAGGGCTGATCCTTCGCGTCCGACCGCCCTTCCTCCCCTCTGGACGTGCTAAAACAATGCCCCGCCGACCAAGATCGGCGGGGCGCCATGAAAGTCTCGCCAGCTTCGATTGGGAACTCCGCCCGCTCGATCGCGAATGCTAGACCGGAGGTGGCTGTTGGCGCGTGGCGTTCAGGCGGCCAGCGTCCGCGAGGACGTCAGGAACGGGCTGACGACCGCGAGCGCTTGTTCGACATACGTCGCCTTCTCGCCGACAGGCGCGACATAGTGGATGGCCGCCTCGGCGTCCGCCAATGTGGCCAACCGTGCGATCATCCACGCGGCCAGGTATTGGGACGCCAAGCAGCCCCCGGCCGTCGCGACATTGCCGTGAGCGACGAACGGCGCGTCGATGACGGTCACGCCGGCCTCGATGACCCAGGGCTTGGTGGTCAGGTCGGTGCAGGCCGGCAGGTCGCCGACCAGGCCCAGCTTGGCCAGCATCAGCGTGCCGGAGCACTGGGCGCCGATCAGTTGGCGCCCCGCATCCAGCCGGATGCGCGACATCAGCGTGGGATCCGCCGCAAGTTCGCGCGTCTTGACCCCGCTGCCGATCAAGACGGCGTCGGCCTCGGCGGCGAACTCGATCGGCTTCTGGCGCTGGATCGTCACCCCGTTCATCGAGGTGACCTCGGGCGTCGGACAGGCGATGTGGACCGACCAACCCTGGCCCCTCATCCGGTTGAGGATGCCGGCGGCGATGAACGAGTCCAGCTCGTTGAAGCCATCGAAGGTCAGGATCGCGATCTGCACGGAGTTGGCCTGTTGAGAAACCGGAGGGCGTTGAGCACTGTGCTCTGCAATGCGTCGGCGGCGAAGATCAATTCGCGTCAGCCGCGTGAATTTTGAACAACATGAAATCTCGTCGCTTCACTCTTCGGACGATCAGGCCACCAGTCCGTCGGGCAACAGGATCGCCCGGGTCGCACCACCCGGTCGGACCTCGTGGAACAGGGCCCGGCAGTAGCGATTGCGGTCCAACCAGGCCGCGGCGTCGTTCAGGTCGGCGGCGACGTGGCGCAGCTCGAGCTCGTCGCCATAGGGGGTGAGGCACAGGATCTCGCCTGTCTTCGGCCCGTCCACCACCTCGAACGTCAGCGCGCAGGCGACCTCGAAGCTGCGCTGCACGATGAGGACGAGGAGGTCTTCGGCGCGCAGCCCGCCGAGCAGGAGGGTGAAGGCGGCCGGCCGTCCCGCGCGAGCGGGCGTCCTGCGGATGAGGCGTCCCGTCGCGTTGCGATCCCGCCAGGCCCGAAGCTTGCGGGCGAAGCGCTCGGGCGGCCGGGGCTCGCCGTCGCTGAACGCGACCAGGGCGCCGAGGGGCGCGGTGTCGAAGAGGGTCTGGGCTGAAGCGGTCATGACGGGGTCCTCGGAGCCGGGATGGCCCACGGAACCCAGGCCCTCGCCGGTGGGCGGGGCCTAGGAACGCCGCGACGTCAGGATCGCCGAGGATCGCGAGCCGAGGGGACGTCGAGGGCGCGCCCGTCGCATCGGCGACGCGCCCAGTCCGCCACGGCCACAAGCCAGTCATCGGCCCGGTCGTGCTGACGCCGCGCTAGGAGGACGGCAGCGGCGACGGGATCGACGAGCCGCAGATTTTCGGCGACCTGGGCCAAGGCGTCCGGATACTGGTCTTCCTCACCGAGGGAGGCTATGAGGTCCGTCAGCACCAGGGTCGTTCTCAAAAGCGCGTTGGCCAATTGTGGGCGGGTCCGGGTCGGCGCATCAACGTCCAAGTCCACGTCCTCGTAGAGCGGGTCCTCGTCGTTCAGCTGCAGGGCGACGATTCTCAGACCATGGGCGCAATCAGCCTGCGGTCGGTCGAGGCCGACCGCCCCGTCCCGCAGCCGTTCGACAGCGGCGTTGAGGGCCTCGTGCGGCGTGGCGGCCTCGATGGTGAAGGCGCCGTAGCAGGGCAGGTCCTGCGCGGCGATGACGTCGAATAGAGGCATGATGCGGTCCTCCTATGCGGCCAGGCCGGCCAGCACCCGACGCACGATCGGGTCGTCCGCCAAGGGGGCCGCCTTGCGCGGCTGGCAGCCCACCCGCCGATGCTCCGGGCAATAAGGGTCGCGGTTCGGAGCGGGGCGGCCGCAGAAACGGAAGGCGTCGGAGCCCGGGTCGCCGATCGGCCATTTGCACATGTGCGCCCCGAGCGTCGCCGCAGTGGCGGTGCCGTCGAGCGCCAGGGCGGGATCGAAGCGCGCCGCCGCCGGGCGCGCGGGCGGCGGCGGGACAGGCCGAGGCGGGGGCGACGTGCGCGGCCTGGCTTGCGCGACGCGACCGGGACGCGGCGGCATCGGCGCCGCCCGGCGCGGTCGCGAAGGTTCGGCGCGTCCGGTCAGGCCCAGGCGATGCACCTTGCCGATGACGGCGTTGCGGGTGACCCCGCCGCCCAGCTGCCTGGCGATCTGCGAGGCGCTGAGGCCGTCGATCCAGAGCTTCTTGAGACTGTCGACACGATCTTCGGTCCATCCGTGGGACATGGCGGGATCCTCCTGGCGCTCCCAGCGAGCGCGCCCGAACCCGCCCTCCCCTCTCTCCCACGCGCCCTCAGTCCGTAGCCCGGGCGCCGGCGCGGATCGCCTCGGCCTTGGTGACCGCGGCCAGGGCGCGAGGCCGCCAGGCGCGGAAGTCGTGCTCCGACAGGCCCATGGGCCGGGACGCCTCCGCCAGCAGGTCCGTCAAGGCGTCGAAATGCTCGCTGCGCCGCTCGACCGTCTCCCGGTACTGCGACGGAACGGCCTGGGCCGGGCCCCGGCAGGCGGCGTCCTCTCCGGCCCAGGCCCCGGTGACATGGGTCTCGCCGGCGCTCTCGACGTCGGAGGCTGCGCCGTCCCAGGCCTGATCGTGAATAGCGAGCCGGCACGCTTCGGCGAGCGTCGCCGCCCGGTAGGTTCGCTGGCGATAGATCGGCTGGCGGTAGGTGGTCTCGATGGTGAAGGGGATCGTCATGGGCGAAGCTCCGACGGCGGTCACGCGGGACCATCCCGCCGCCTCAAGCCGCCGTTTCGCGCCGCCCTCCCCTCGCTCCCAGCCGGATTTGTTCGAACAAACGGGCTGCCCGAAGGCGCGGGCCGAGGTCGAGGCGTTCAACCGGGTCAAGGCGGAGCTCACCCACCCTGTTGCAGCGGCCGAAAGCACCGATCACCCCTTGATGCACACGCCGTCCGCCGTCGCGGCCAGGCTCCGTCGGGCGCTTGAGCGGACACCGCGTCCAAGACGGTCCCGGGTCGATTTGACGTTGTCGGCACACCCCCGCGCAGCGCGGAGCGAGCGCCGTGGGAATCCGTCCGCTAGATCGGCGAAAGGGGGCCGCCGATATCCCGCGAACCGTGCAGGATGCGCTCCACGCGCAGGACGGTCTCCTGAACCGTGTAGAAGATGACATAGCTTCCGTACGGCCTGGACCTCAGCCCCGGTCTCAAATCCGATCGCGCGACGCCGGAATGCGGGTGGTCGACGAGCCGAGTGCAGGCCGCTTCAAGTTCGTCGACGAAGGTGAGAGCTCGCGGAGGATTGTCCCGGGCGATGAAGCTGGCGATCTCGATGAGATCTGTCTCCGCCGCCGGAGAGACCTCCAGCCGCATCAGGTCTCGCCTGAACCGGCAGCGATGTCGGCAACGCGCCGCCTCGCCTTCGCAAAGGCCTGTTCGGCGGGGACCCCTGGTCCGCTGGAAGCGCCATGCTCGATCTCGGCGCGGAGCGCGTCGAGGCGCGCCTGACGCAGAGCGCCCTGCTCCTCCAGCAACCGAAGACTATCGCGAACGACTTCGCTGGCGGAAGCGTAGCGGCCGCTGGTCACCTGTTGCTTGATGAACCCTTCAAAGTGCGCGCCGAGGGTGAAGCTGGACGGCATGATCAACTCCTCTACCGCGCCGTTGTATCACTTTATGATATCGGCGTGAAGACAGGCGGGCGGCGCCTCTCGACCCCGCCTGCCTCGCTGCCCTGCCTACCGAACGGACGCCAGGAGCCGACCGGCCTTCATCTCAAGGTCGAGGCGCGCGTCCTGATGGGGCTTGGTCCGGGCGACGGCGGTGATGCCCTGGACGAAGTCCCAGACCGATTCCGGCGGCCGGCCCTCCTCGTCGAGGACGGTGGCGATGATCCGGGCCGTCTCGGGCTTGGTGAATCCTCGCTTGCGCAGGAAGCCCTCGCGCTCTTCGTCCTTGCGCGCCACGACTGCGGCCCTGGCGGCGCGGATGCCGTCGGTGAAGGGCGTCGCCGAGGAGCTCGCGAACCGTTCCAACGCCGGAGCCGCCTCATGGGCGAAGCGGCGGGCGGCGAACTTGCTGTGGCGGATGCTGATCTCCTGGAAGCCTTCGGCGCCCCAGATGTTGCGGTTCATGCAGACGGCGCGGAGATAGAAGGTCGCCATGCCCAGGGTCTTGGACCCGACCTCGGAATTCCAGCAGTAGAAGCCCCGGAAATACAGGTCGGGCTCGCCGTTCGGCAGCCGGCCGGCCTCGATCGGATGGGCATCGTCGACCAGGAAGAGGAAGACGTCGCGGTCGCTGGCGTAGAGGGTGGTGGTGTCCTTGGTGACCTCGACGAAGGGGTTGTGGACCATGGTCTCCCAGTCGAGCAGGCCCGGCACCTTCCAGCGGGTGTCGCCGGTTCCGTCGCCCGCGATGGCCATCACCGCGGCGACCAATTCGTGGTCCCAGATGCGACCGTAGTCGGGCCCGGTGACGGCGCGCAGCTCGGTGCGGCCTTCGTCGGTCTCGAGGGTCTTCATCAGCTCGCCGCGATGGCGGACCAGGCCGTGCTGCAGATTGATGCCGGCGAGCGGGGCGGGCAGGCCGCGCAGATATCCCGCCGGCGCCCCGACCAGGCCGGCGAGCTGGCCGAACGACCAGTGGGTCGGCTGGACCGGCTCCGCGCGGCCCGGAATGATGAGGGCGAGACGTTCGGGATTGTCGCGGTCGGCCTCGACCCGCACCTCTCGGGTCTCGACGGTGCGGGTCACCGCCCGATCGGCGCGGGCCCGGACCGCCTCGTGGAGGGCGCTCAGGGACAGGTAGCGCTCGTCGTCCGGCCGCGAGAACCATTCCGACGAGACGCGCCCGATGCGCTGTCCGCGGCTGATGTCGACCTTGTAGCCGTTCGAGACGCCGCCGGCGGCGGCAGACGATGGGGACACGGTAATCATGACGGGGCTCCAGTACGCGCCGCCGGGGACCTTCTCCCCGGCTCCGGACGCGTCCTTCCCCGCCCTCCCCTCGCCTCCAGATTCAGGCGGCGGCCGCCTCGATGGCCGCGGCCGGGTGACGGGCCAGCACCGCCTCGAGCACCGTCGGCCGATCGACGGGCACGAACACCCGGGGCTGGTAGGCGATGATCTCGACGAAACAGCCGAGCAGGACGAAGGCCTGCCGATCCCGGCCGGCGTTCACGACCTCGATCCGCCAGCGGTCCATGACCCTCGCGCGGCGAAGCCAGAAGCCGCCGGCGAGGGCGAGGGAGGCGCCCTCGCGAACGATCATGCGCGAGACCGCGGCGCCGTCGCCGAGCGCCGCGGCCGCATCCGACAGGCCGAGCGCGACCTTCAGCTTGGCGGCGTCGACGGGTTCGAGCACCCGGCCGAGCCAGCGCCGGCCGTCCGGCGCCTTGAGCCGGCGGACCGACGCCTGCCACGGCGGCAGGCTCTTCCAGATCGGCAGCAACAGGCCGGTGACCAGGATCAGTTCGCGGGTGCGCCAGGGATCGGCCGCGGCGATTTCGGCCTTCCAGGCCGCGCGCCAGGCCGCCAGATCGACGATCTCCCAGGCCGATTCCTCGTACTGGGCGAGCGGGATGACCCGGCTGCTCTCGGGCCGGGTCAGGCGGACGGCCGGGACCAACCGGTCCTGGTCGTTGGTGGCGGTCAGGCCCCTGGTCACCAGGGCGACGCCGCCGGAGCGTCCGTTGAC
The DNA here is from genome assembly GCF_041893865.1 of Brevundimonas staleyi. Taxonomy (GTDB): domain Bacteria; phylum Pseudomonadota; class Alphaproteobacteria; order Caulobacterales; family Caulobacteraceae; genus Brevundimonas; species Brevundimonas staleyi. The sequence goes on along the minus strand of NZ_CP169083.1, from coordinate 33,562 downwards.
GACGTGATCGAGCGCCTCGGGCTCGAGATGGGCATGGCCGTCCAGGGCGGCGTCAGCGTCGAGCAGTTCTCGCCGCGTGCGGACGGCGAAGCGGACCAGTCGGGTCTCGGCGCCGGTGGCCGCGTCGGTGCGGATCACCTCCTCGGATACGACCTCCAGCTCCTCGGCGACGATGTCCTCCACGCCATGGTCGAGATGCCCGGCCGCCTCGGCCCGCTCGAGGATGCCGCCGAGCAGGGTCTCGAAGGTCTCGAACAGGGCGTTCTGGTCGGCGATGCGCAGGGCCAGCAGCCGATTGAGGAAGGTGTGCATCGGCGGCAGGTCGTCGGGCTCGAGCAGGGCGCCGTCCCGATCGACGAGGCGCAGCGCCGTCTTGGTCTCGAAGGTCTCGCGATCCATGGCCGGCACCTCGCCGCTGTGCAAGGCGACGTAGAAGGCCTGCAGGGCGCGCCGCGCGAAGGGCGATTCCAGATTGTCCTCGGCCCGGAACAGGCCGTTGCCGGCGGTGCGCCGCTCGCCCTTGGTCAGGGCGCCTAGGCTGTCGAGACGGCGGGCGATCGTCGACAGGAACCGCTTCTCGCCCTTGATGTCGGTCATTACCGGCGTGAACAACGGAGCGCTCTCTTGGTTGGTCCGGTGCGTGCGGCCCAGGCCCTGGACGGCCATGTCCGCGCGCCATCCCGCCTCGGCTAGATAGTGCCGGCGGCGCTGGGTGTTCCGGCTGGCGCGATCGGCGTGGTAGCTGCGGCCGGTCCCGCCCGCCTCGCTGAAGACCAAGGTGCGTTTCAGCCCGGCCATGAAGGCGTCGGTCTCGGCCCGAGCGGCGCTGCGCGAGCGCCGCTCGACCGAACGACGTCCGTTCCGCACGACGACACGGCGGCTGCGGCCGGTGATTTCGGCGACCTGGTCCGTCCCGAACGCTTCGAGCAGGCTGTCGAGGATGCCGGGAACCGCCGGCAGGCAGGCCAGATGGGTGATGCAGGCGTCGCGCAGCCGCAGCGCCTCCTGGCTCAGGACCGGCGCGCCGTGCTCATCGAGCACCGGGGTGAGGCTGACCACGGCGCCGTCGTCGTCGCGGACCTCGTCCATCAGGCCGAGCGGGAAGGCGCCCGCCAGGTAGTCGAGCACCGTGTCCTTCGGCGTCAGATCGATCGAGAGGTTCGACCATTCCTCGGGCGGGATCTGCGCCAGCCGGCGTTCCATCACCGCCTCCAGGGTGCTGACGATCTGGACCACGGCGGAGCGGCCCTCGGCGTGATCGCGGCGGATCGAGGCGACCAGGGTCGGCGCCTTGAGCCCGCAGAGCAGGGCGTTGAAGAAGCGCTGGGAGGTGCTGGCGAAGGCGGACAGGGGGACGGAGGCGGCCAGGCCGTTCTTCGGGACCCCCTTGTCGTCGCACACCCCCACGGCCTCCAGGGCGGCCCGCAGGTTGGAATGGATGATCTGGAAGGCGTCGGCCCAGGCGTCCCAGATCTCCGCGTCCTGCGGCGTGAGTTCGTGGCGCAGCGGCTCGTACTCGACCCCGTCGAAGCTGAGTGAACGGGCGGCGTAGAGACCCAGGGCCTTCAGTTCGCGGGCGATCAACTCCATGACCGCGACGCCGCCGCGGACCACGGCGTCCATGAAGTCGTCGCGGCTGTTGAAGGGCGCCTCGGGCCCGCCCCAGAGCCCCAGCCGGGGCGCGTAGGACAGGTTCGCCGGCGTGGTCGCCCCGGTCGCCGAGACCAGCATCACCCGCGCATTGGGTAGGCGGTTCTGCAGGGCGAGGCCGGCCATGCCCTGCTGACTGGCCTTCTTGGCGCCCCGCACCCCCTCGCCGCCCCCCGCGGCGTTGGCCAGGGCGTGGGCCTCGTCGGGCACGATCACGCCGTCGAACGCCTCGCCCAGCCAGGCGACGATCTGGTCGAGCCGCGACGGACGATCCCCGCGCGCCGGCTGGCGCAGGGTCGCGTAGGTCGTGAACAGCACGCCCCCATCCAGACCGATCGTCTCGCCCTGCTTCCAGGCGGACTGGGGGACGATGTCGGCCGCGGCCCCGCCGATGGCGGTCCAGTCTCGCCGCGCGTCCTCGAGGAGGTCCTCGTTCTTGGAGATCCAGACGGCGCGCACCCGGCCCTGGGCCATGTTGTCGGCGATCACGGCGGCGATCTGACGCCCCTTGCCGACCCCTGTGGCGTCGCCGAGGAAGAAGCCCCGCCGGACCTGGAAGGCGCCCTCGGTCCCTTCGGGGACCAAGACCAACTGGTGGGGCTGGTCGCCCCGGGTCCACCAGCCCGGCAGCATCACGGCGTGAGCCTCGCCGGCGTAGATCACCATCTCCAACTGGGCGTCGGACAGCAGTCCGCGGTCGAGGATGATCTTGGGAAGGACCGGCCGATAGGTCGGCGCGGGCGGGGCCGTCGATCCCATGGCCGCGGATTCGACCAGGGGGGCCGGATGGGCCGTCGCCCCGGCGATGGCGACTCGCGACACCGCATAGGCCTGGTAGAGACCGACGTCGCGGCCTTCACCGGTCCACGGCCGGGTCTCGTAGTCGAGGACGACGGTCTCGGCGAGAAACCGCAGCCGGGTCGGCCCGGATGGGGTCCGGGCGCGGGGGGTGACGACGGCGAGCTGCGCCGCCTGACGAAAGGTCCTCGGCTGGGCCGTGGGCCGCGCGGGCAGGCTCGCGCAATGGCGCGCCGCCTCCGCCAGGTCCAGCGGCGCCACGACCTCGGGCAGGCCGTCCGTGGACGCAACCCGGTCCATCACCAGCAGTCCGACCTCGACGGAGGTCCCGTGTCGGGCGAAGGCGCCGGCGGGCAGCCTGATCATGGCGATCAGCCCGCCCTTCGCGGCCAGAGCCGTGATCGCGGTCCGGTCCTCGAACAGCCGCGCCGGGACGATGGCGGACAGGCGGCCGCCGTCGGCTAGGACGGCGAGGCCGGCGTGCAGGTGCCGCTCGAGATGCTGGAACGGCGGGTTCATGACCACGGCGTGGAAGGTCCCGGACGCCGGCAGTCGGTCGGCGAGTTGCACCGCGTCGAAGCGGCTTCGGTCCGCGGCCGTGAACAGGCCGTCGAGGAGACCGGCGCGGTGATCGTCGATCTCGTTGAGCACGAGGCCCGCGCCGCAGGCCTCGGCCACGACGGCCATCAGGCCGATGCCGGCGGAGGGTTCGAGCACCCGGTCGCCGGGGCGGACCTGGGCCGCCGCGACCGCGATCGCGGCCAGCTCCGGCGGGGTCGAGAACTGATCCAGGGCGACCTGGTTCTCGCTGCGCCGGGTGTGGCTGAGGGTCAGGGCCGACAGGGTCGTCAGCAGGGCGCAGATCTCGGCCGGCCCGTCCTCGAGCCGCCCGACCTGCGGCGCCAGACGGCGGATCTGCAGTACGAGGGCCGCTTCCTGGGCGTCGTAGGCGTCACGCCAGGACCAGGCGCCCTCGGCGTCGGTTCCGCCGAACGAGGTGGTCATGACATTGGCCACGACCCGCCGGTCGAGCGGGCGGGACCGGTTCAGGGTGGGAAGCAGGGCCCGGGCCGCGGCCAGGATATTGGCGGCCTTGCCGGGTCGGCCGTCGTCGCTGAACAGGGGAAGCGCGGAAGACATGGGCGGGTGTCCGGATCACCCGCGGCGGAGGGCGGCTCCCTCCCGTCCCATCGGGCTCGACGAGCCCGCGCCCTCCCCCTTCCCCGCCCAGGTCGTTCCACCGAGAACGACTATTCTGTCCGCGAGCCCGTCGCTGCTGCGCTCAGCATCTGTCCAGGACGTTGGCATTGTGCTCTGCCCGGGCCGGGCCAAGTTTCTCTGCAAGGGCGAAAGGGACGCGACGATGAACATCCTGGTGATTGGAGGTTCGCGGTTCATCGGACGCTATGGGCCGCCAAGGCGCTGCAAAAGAAACCCCCCGCCGTAAGGACGGGGGGCTCCTGGTCGTCTAGGCGGCGATCTGGGCGTCACCCAGATCCGTCGCGGTCTCGTCATCACTGCGGGGTTCGGCGTCGCAGGCCTCATCGATCGGCGGGGCCGCGCCATCCGCCTCGTCCGCCTCGTGATCTTCGTCCGGGGCGACCGCCTCGGTGTCGATCACGCCGGACTGCCAGGAGAGGATCTGAGGCGCCCAACCCCGCTCGGCCGCGGCCTCGGCGGTGAAGGTGACAAGCTCGTCCTTCTTCAGCGTCTTGGCGCGCGGATCCTCGACCGCCATGTCGACCAGCAGCTGGGCGAGCAAGGGCTTTGAGTGGACTCCCAGATAGGCGGCGTCGGGCGTCCAGTGGGCCGAGATGTCGGCGTCGCACAGTTCGGCGATCTCCGCCGCCTCGGCCCGGGCCGCGCGGCGGACGCGGCTGGTCCGCTCCTCCCGCAGGTCGAGCGAGATCGCCACCAGCTCGGCCAGCAGGGCCATCTTGTCCCCGTGCGCAAGGCTGTCGACCCAGGCGATCGGCCGCAGTCTGCTTTCGGCGTAGGCGGTCACTCGCGCCTTCAATCGGTCCCGAACCTCCCCGTCCAGCGCCGGGATCGGCTTGGTCCCGCCGCGGCTGTAGGGCGTGGCCGAGATGTTCACGGCCGACTCGTCGCGATAGGCGCCCCGGAACAGGGCCAGATGCTTGAACAGCTGGGCCACCAGGGCCGTCAGGGCGGCCATCGGATTGTCGGCGAGGTCCCGGATCAGCCCGCGAGTGGCGACGTCCGTGCGAGTCTCATGGAGCACATGGTTGGCGCCCTCCACATCGACCTCGACCTCGCGCGTCTCGATCTTCGCCGAGATGTCGGAGGCGGCGCCGTCGTCCTGATCGGCGTAGGACTCATCGGCCTCGTCAGGCTCGTCCGCCTCGATCTTCGGGATCTCGACCCCGAAGAACTCGGCCTCGACGCCGGAAGCCGCATCCGGCGACAGGATGACGGCCGCGATCCGCATGCCCGGATGGGGCACAGCGGCCGCCGCCAGCTTGGCCTCCACCCACGGGATGAGGACGTCCGCCGCCGCCTCGCCGGCCAAGACGTCGACCCCGATTGCGGCCTCGGCCTCCGCGGCCAGGGCCCTGGCGTCGGCAAGTTCGCCCCTCTGTTCGGGCGTCAGGGAGCGCTCCATCACATAGGGCAGGCAAAGGAAGCCGTCCGGGGCGCGGAAGCCCGTATCCGGGGCAGTGAAGACCGCCAGACCCGTGGCCTTCAGGGCGTCGACGACGGGCTGGGCCCGATCGCGCCAGGCGGCCTGCAAGATCTCCGCGTCCAGCAGACGGTCGGGCATCTCCCCGAACAGGTCGCCCTCCACCCGGCCGCCGGCGGCGCGATACCGGTCCAGACCGACCAGGGCCAAGCGGCTGTCCTCGACAGTCAGGCGACCGCCGGATACGGCCTGTTGCAGACGGTAGTCGTGGAAATGGCCGTGCAGCGCCGACTGGGCCAGTTCCTCCTGCTGATCACGGTCGGTGAGCCGAGCGAACTGGCGCACGTGACGCAATGAGATCCGTCCTTGGCGGAAGGCCTTGAGCACCGTGGGATGGACGTTGGACAGGGCTTCGAGCCGTTTGATCTCCAGCTCGTCGTAGCCGAGGGCGGCGGCGATGGCGCGGGTGTTCATGCGCGCCTTGCGCAGCTTGCCGATCGCCACGATCACCTCGGCCATGTGGGTCGGGGCATGCTCGATGCTCGGCAGGACGGCGGCCGCCGCCTGGGCGGCCTTGGATTCGAACAGCTCGCATTTCACCGGGTAGGTCGGGTCGATGCGGCCTTCGGCGAGCAGGTGCAGCAGACCGAAGCGGCGGCGGCGTCCGTCCAGCACCATGAAGGGCTGTTCGCCCTTGCGGCCGGGCCTGATGGCTAGGGGGATGACGACGCCGGCGGCGAACAGGGTCTCGGCGAGGCGCGGGATGTCCTCGTCGGCCGGTTCATGAAAGCGCGGATTCTCCCGGGCCAGGCCAAGGTCCTGGAGGGGCGGGAAGATCAGCGACGCGGTCGGGGCGGGCAAGGTTTGGTCGGTCATGACGACGGTTTCCAGCGCCGCGGACAAGACCATTCCCATCCTTCCGGCGCGCCCGCGCCCGTCCTTCCTCCTTCTTTCGACGCCGCAGGCGCTCAGGCCCGCGGCCCCTCAGCTTCGGTCACCTCGACCAGAGCTTCGTACCCGACCCGCCACAGATTGCGGGCCCGCCCCCGCTCCATCCTCAGGTCCAGGAACGGCGCCGCGACGGTCGCGGCGGCCGCCTCGGCGGCGGCGACGGCCAAGGGCCCATCTCCCTCCGAAAGGCGCCGGGCCGGATCCATTCCGGTCTCTCGCCAATGGATCAGAGCCTCGGCGATCGGGGCCAGGCGGTCGTCGCCGAACCCCGACCGTTCCAGCGTCCCCGGATAGGGCCTCGCCCAGTCGGGGTGGCGCACGGCGGCGATCGCGAGGGCGGCGGCGAATCCTGACGGACACGCCGCGCCCTCCCCTCCCCCGGCCCTGGCCTCGAGCGTCGCCAGCCGGGCGTCCAAGTCCGCCCGGTAGGCCAGGGCCACGTCGATGTCGGCGATCCGTTCGGCGGCGACCCGAAGCCGCTGACGCAGCCCGGCCCAATGCTCCGGCGTGTCCAAAGGTTCGCGATCGCGTTCCTGGGCGAAGAGGACTTCGGCGAACGGTCGGGGCTCGGCGAGCTGGTCGCGCAGAGCTCCCGGTCCCTGGGTGCGATACAGCTCATCGGGATCCTTGCCGGCGGCTAGTCCGACGAAGCGGAAGGTCCGGTCGGGGCGAAGCAGGGGCAAGGCCTGATCGATCGCCCGACCGACCGCGCGCCGTCCGGCGGCGTCCGCATCGAAGCTCAGGACGGGTTCGGGATGGAGCCGCCACAGCGCCTCCATCTGGGCCTCCGTCAAGGCGGTCCCCATCGGGGCGACCGCGGCGACCTCGGCCCGCTGGCAGGCGATTACGTCGAGATACCCCTCGACGAGAACCAGGGCCGCGTCATCGTCACCGGCCCGGCGTCGCCGCAGAAGCAGCTCGCGCGCCTCCGCCAGGCCGTAGAGAACCTTGCCCTTGGAGAACAGGCGGGTCTCTGGGCCGTTCAGATATTTGGCGCGCCCGTTCGGCTCGAGCGCGCGGCCGCCGAACGAGATGACCCGCCCTCCGCCGTCGCGGATCGGGAAGATGATCCGGTCGCGGAAGCGGTCGTAGGCCGGCCCGCCCGAGGATGGGGCGACCAGCAGTCCGGCCTCGACCAGGTCCTCGATACGGGCTCCAAGGCCGGCGAGATGGCCCTTCACGCCGCCGGAGCTTGCGGGGGCATAGCCGAGGCGGAACCGGGCCCATTGGTCTTCGGGCAGGCCGCGACGGGCGAGATAGGCGCGGGCGCCGCCGCCGCCGGGTCCCTTCAACTCGCTCTCGTACCAAGCGGCCGCGCGCTCCAGCCAGGCGCCGAGTTCAGCGGCCCTCTGGGCCAGGCGTTCGGCGCGGACCCCGACGACCGGGAGCGCCATCCCGGCGTCGGCGGCGAGGCGCCGCACGGCCTCGGGAAAGCTCAGGCGTTCGGTCTCCTGCAGGAAGGCGATGACGTCGCCGTGCTTGCCGCTGGAGAAGCAGTGGAAGAAGCCCTTCTCGTCATTGACGGTGAACGACGGAGTCGTCTCCTGGCTGAACGGCGACAGGCCGACGAATTCGGCGCCGCGCCGCTTCAGCTTCACGGTCCGACCGATCACCACGGAGGGCGGCAGGCAGGCCTTCAGCTCGGCGAGAAATTGGTCATCGAAACGCATGGGCGGCTGGCGGTCGGACATCGGGGGCCTCCTCTGACGTGCGGACGGCCCGGTCCACCCTCCCCTCTCCTTTCCGATCAACCGTTGCGAAGGCCTGTCAGTCGGATGAGGCTCAGCGAGACCCGCTCGGCGCGACCCCGACCCGGGAACTTCACCCAGGCCTCGTCACCCGTGCCCGGCTGCAGCAGAAGCACGCCGGCGCGACCGTCGACCTCGACCTCCACGATCAGTCCGTCCGAGCGCGCGGCCGGAGCCGGGACGGGGGTCGCAGGCTTGCGCGGGGCGCCGGGCCGGGGCGCCCGGACCCCGTCCAGGACGGCGTCCCGATCGTCCTCGGCGATGCGGGCCGACAGGGCGCGGGCCGCCGACTGGGTGATCGTCGCCGGATCGCGATCCTTGAGCCAGGTCCGCACATCCACAGGATTGGCCTTGTAGCCGCTGTTCAGCTCGTAGAGCGTCCGCGCGCCGAGCCGCGGTGCGAGATCCTGGATCTCGGCGGGCATGCCCTTGATGGCCGCCAGCATGGCGATCTGGTCGGGCTTGCGGCTGAGACGCCGCGCGATCTCCGCTTGTGACGCCCCGAGCTTCAACATGCGATCGACGACGGCGGCCATTTCGGCCGTGTTCAGACCCGCGCGTTGATCATTTTCGATCACCTGCTCCTCAAGCCGGCCGAGTTCGTCGTCCGGCCCCTGGTGCAGGAGGGCGCGTATGCGTTTCAGGCCAGCGCGTTTGGCCGCGCGCCATCGGCGCTCGCCGAAGACGATGATGTAGCGGCCGTTCCTTCCGGGACGGACCTTGATGGGCTGAAGGACGCCCTTGCGCTCGACCGAGGCGGCCATCGCCGCCTCGTCGTCCTCGTCGTAATGCTGCCGGGGCTGATCCGGATCGGGATCGACGATGTCGATGTCGAGATCGAGCACGGCCTCGGCCTGGTCGCCGATGGCGGCGCCGAGGCCTTCGAACGCGTTGAGGAAGCTTGAACCTGATGACATGGGTCTACGCCGTTAAGCCGTCGAGGCGGCGCTGGATGGTGCCCAGGACGCCGCGGATCTCTTCCGCGGCCGCCTTGGCGGCGGTCTTCGCGATGGTCCACACCGGCGCCTTCTGGTCGAGGGCCTCGGCGTAGCTCTGCCGCTGGGTGATGCGGCCGGCGCCGGGGAACATGATCGACTGACCCTGCGCCTGAAGCAGTTCCTGAAGATGTTGCCGCTGGCGCGGCTGGCTGGACACGAAGCGCGACGGCAGCAGGCCGAGGAAGTCGATCGGCCGTCCCCCCCGGGCCCCGCGTTCGACCGTCGCCTTCTGCCCGAGCAGCTCCTTGATCCCCTGGAGGGAGTAGGTCTCGAGCTCGATCGGGGCCACCAGGGAGGTGGCGACCATCAGGGCGGCATAGTTGCGGCCGGACCAGGTGGGCGGCGTGTCGATCACCGCATAGTCCCACCCGCCCAGGCGAAGGCGCTCGAAATTCTCCTTGAACCGCAGCACGGCGGCCTGCAGCTGGGCGTCGACGCTGTCGAGCCGCCGGTCCCCGGCAAGCAGGCTGAGGCCGGGCTCGGCGGCGCCCTCAGGGGCCGCCTCGAAGAAGAGCGCGCTGCTGGGGCCGAGCGCCCGGGCGCCGGACAGGCTATGGGAGGCGTTGCCCTGGGGATCGAGGTCGATGACCAGGACCCGCGCCCCGGCCTCGGCGAGATACCAGGCCACGTGGACGCTCAGCAGGGTCTTCCCTACCCCGCCCTTCTGATTGTTCACGACGAGGGTTTTCATGGGCGCAGCATTCGCAAGGGCCACGCCCGGCCGGACCGACCCGGCGAGGGTCAGCCTTCGTGACCGGACCGGAGCCGGCGTTCGTAGAGCTCTCGCGCCGGGCTGGACCGACCGCGCTGGGCCCCGGCGAGGGGCTTCAGCAGGACGAGAACACACACGACGCTGAGGATGATCATCCACATAGCCCGACTCCATGACGGTTCGGCAGGCGGTTAGGCTGACTGTTCGTGCCTTCTTCCGCAACCCGTAGGCCGCGTTTGTTCGAACAAATCGGCGGCTCTTTTCCTCGAAAAATTCTTCAAAACCGACCGCTGCGGCCACGCAGCGGGATTTCTAGATTCAAGAATTCAGATTCAGGGTGCGGGTTGCTCTTGTAAATCAACAGTCTAGCGGGGATATCCTGACCGCACGGGGGCATTGGCCTGACCCGTTGGGGGCGGAAGCCTGTCTGATTGGGGGCATTGAACTGACCTGACGGGGCTATCCTGTCCTCTTGGGGGCTCGCGGGCGACGGCGACGGTATCCTGTCTTGCATTTTGAAAGGAGGTCAGGAACCCTCCGCCTCATGGTGCAGGGATTCGATCCGGATTCGGACGGCAGCGCCGCCCTGGTCTCGGAGGACGACGAGCCTGGGCGGGCGATGCGCGTCGCCCACGCGTTGCGCGCTCGGGAAGGCGACGAGTTCGCCAAGCCGGGCAACCTGGTCGAGGTGCGGTTCGTCAAAGGACAATCCCTCAGCCTGACGGCCGCCCGACTGCTGGCGCTGATGATCCTGACCGCGGGCGGCGACGCCTGGCAGCCGATCGCCCACAAGATGCGCAAGGCCGATATCCGGCGCGGCCATAAGGGCAACGAGCGCATCACCGACATGCTTGAGGAGTTGCACCGGACGCTGTTCGCGGTCGACGACCTGTCGTGGAGGGGCCGGAAGGCGACGAAGCGATTCTCCCTGATCCAGTCCTCCCGCGAGGAGCTCGAGGAGGAGGGCGCCGAAAGCGGCTGGATCGAATGGGAGTTCACGCCTGACGCCCGGCGGCTGATCCGGGAGTCGGAGACCTATGCGGTGCTGAACCGCCAGGCGGTTCTCGGCTTCCGGTCGGTCTACGCGCTGAGGCTCTATGAAATGGGGGCGCTTCGGATCCATCGCCGCCAATCGACCTGGCGCGGCGACATGACCGCCTTACGCGCTGCCTTGGGCATCGCTCCGGAAATCTACTCGGACTTTGCCCAGCTGCGCCGGAAGGTGCTGGAACGGGCTAAGGCCGAGATCGACCAGCTGGCGCACTTCACCGTCGAGTGGCGGGAGATCCGTCGGGGCCGGGCCGTGATCGAGGTGGAGTTCCAGTTCGTGGCCAAGGATGCGCCCGATCAGCTCGCGACCGTTGCGGAGCACGAGCGCCACACGGTCGGTCGCCGGGCGCGTCGGGAGGACGCCGTGGAGTCGCTTGTCGAGGCGGCGGAGGTCGCCCTGCCCTCAGCCCCCTCCCCTGCCCCCGCCCGGACGGCGCGCCCGACTACTTCATCGGGGTCAAAGCCGGCCGCCGCCGCCAAGCCGGCGACGAACGGCGCCGTCCACTTTCCGACGGGCAGCCTGATGTACGAACGCGGGCCCTTCGCCGACATCGCCCGGCAGCACGGCGGCGGATGGGACAAGGACCTTATCGCCAATGCCTATCGCGAGCAGATGGGCGACCGGTTGCGGGCGTTGAACGGAACGAAGCTGGTCAAGTCCTGGACCGGCTTTTGCCAAGCCTACGCCGCGCGCCGGGGCCGCCCATGAGCGGAATTGCAACCATGCAATTCCGTCGCGCTAACTCCAATCGCGCCCCGATGCAGGCGGTCCCGCCGGCGATGTTTAGAGGGCGCGATTGCAAGGTTGCAATTTCAGCGAGGTCCACGACCCCCACGCGGACAGGATAGGACTCGCCCGGACCCTAGAATCGGGCTTACCAAGGGCGAAAGACCGTTAACGAGGCGTTCAGAAAGCGCATTTAGAGCGGTCAGCATCGGACTTTCGATTTCCACGCCTGTATGCGAGGATTTCCGAAACTCGCGCTGCGGAGAGCGAAACAATGACCGACATCGTAGCAGCCCAGACGACCTCTCTGTCAGGGCCCGTAGCGCAGCTCGCGCGCCGTGCCTCGGCCGTCGTCGCCAATCTGAGGGACGGGGCCCGTGCGTCGCGCTCGGGCGCCCGACGCCAGCCGACCTTCTCCATCGGCGAGGCCGCGGCCCTTGTCGGCCGCACGCCGGCGGCGATCCGCGACGCAGAGAAGGATGGGCGCCTGCCCGAGCCGCCCCGGACGGAAACCAACCGCCGGGTCGGCTATACCCTGGCTCAGGTGAACGACATGCGCGGCGTGTTCGGAACGCGGCCGTGGCGCGCCCCCGGCGACCCCTGCAGCGTCCTGGCCGTCCAGAACTTCAAAGGCGGCGTCGGCAAGTCCACACTCTCGGTCCACCTCGCCCAGTACCTGGCGATCCAGGGCTATCGGGTGTGCCTGATCGACTGCGACAGTCAGGGGTCGGCGACGACCTTGTTCGGCTATGTGCCCGATCTCGACCTGGGCGAGGAGGACACCCTCTATCCGTTCCTGCGGCACGACGAGATGCGCTCGCTCGACTACGCCCTGAAGGACACCCATTTCGACGGCCTGAAGCTGATCCCCGCCAACCTCCGCCTGTTCCAGTCGGAATACGAACTGGCGGCGCGGATGGCGCGGGGGAGCGGCCGTCTGCTCGATCGCCTAGCGCAGGGCATCGCCTCCATCTCGGACCAGTTCGACGTCGTCATCCTGGACCCGCCCCCGGCGCTCGGCGCCATCTCGCTTTCGGTTCTGCGGGCCGCGAACGCCCTCGTTGTCCCGGTGCCTCCGACGGTGATGGACTTCTCATCGACCGCGGCCTTCCTCAACATGCTGGACGAGACCCTGACGGAGCTCGCCAGCTATGATCTCGCGCCCGAGCTGAACTTCATCCGGATCGTCGCGTCCAAGGTCGACGAGGGCAAGTCCATGCAGAAGGAGCTTCTGGCGCTGATGCGGCAGGTGTTTGGCCTGGCGATGATCCGGACGCCGTTTAAGGACTCCGCTGAGATCGACAACGTCACGGCCCGATTGATGACGGTCTATGAGGTCGACAATCCGATGACCAGCAAGGCCGTCCGCGACCGCTGCTTGACCTACCTCAACGGGGTCAATGAAGAGATCCTGGTGGACATCCGTTCGACCTGGCCCAGCCACGCCGATCGGATGCGCAAGGAGGGGCTGGCGTGAGGGCTGAACCAAGCAATTGCAACGTTGCAATTTCGCAGAAGAGGGGAGCGAAATGAGCTCCAAGAATGCCGGATTCGCGGCCGGGCTGGCCGGTGCGCTCGATGACGCCGCCCCGCGGCCGGACGCGCCGACCCGTCTTCCCATCGGGGCCCTTGCCCAGCGCAGCAACCGCCTGGCCGAGCTCGCCTCCGGGTCCGTGGTGTCCCGCGCGACGGAACTGGTCGATCCTGCCCGCTGCCGGATCTGGTCCGAACACAATCGCGACTACGACAAGCTCAACGAGGAGAATTGCGCGGATCTGATCGAGACCTTCAAGGCCGCGGGCCGCCAGGAGATCGAGGCGATCGTGCGCCGCGTTCAAGGCGATCCCGATATCGATTTCGAGGTCATCTGCGGCGCGCGCCGGCACTGGACCGTCACTTGGCTGCGGGCGCACAACTACGCGGAATTCCGATATCTGGTCGAGATCCGCGACCTGACCGACGAAGAGGCCTTCCGGATCTCCGACCTAGAGAACCGGGCGCGGCGGGACCTCAGCGACGTCGAGCGGGCAAGGGACTATTTGCGGGCCCTGGCGCGCCACTACGGCGGGAGCCAGAAGGCCATGGCCGAGCGGATGAAGGCCTCCGAGGCCTGGCTCAGCCGCTACCTGGATCTCGCGCGCCTGCCCGCCGCCCTGCTGGACGCATTCCCGAACCCGCACGAGCTGAAGATTGGCCACGTGGCTCCCTTGAAGGCGCTCCTCAAGCCCGAAGAGCGCGCCGCACGGGTGCTGGCCTGCGCGGCGGACCTGGCTAAATCACGAGGGGAGGGGTCGGCGCTATCGCCCCAGGACGTGATCCGACGGCTGGCGGCCTCCGCCGACGCCCCCAAAAAGTCAGGATCCCCCAAGAAGTCAGGATCGGCCGGAGCCAAGCTGATCACCGCATCGTCCGGGGCGCCGTTGCTCCGGGTCGACGCCAAGGGGCGCAAGGAGCTGAGCCTCACCCTGCTCCTCGGGGGCGGCGGCAGCCGCGCCGACGCCGAGGCGGCGATCGGCGCCCTGCTGGATGCGCACTGGCCGGCGAGCCCAAACGCGGAAACCGCCTGACCTGAGGTCGCGGTCAGAGCAGCGTATGGCCAGGTATCACCGGTCGGACCGGTCATACCCCTTCGACGAACGCGGGTGCGGAAGCTCTAGCTTTGTCTTCGACAACCGTTGAAGCGTGAAAGAGGTGGGCCGTCTGTGAACCTGTGGGACCAGGGCATGTGGACGATGGAAACTCCGGGACACGCTTAGCCGGAAAATAAGCCGGGATCGCGAGCCAAACCGCGATAGCGCCACGACGGAGATGTAACAGCAGCGCTAGAACACACCGGCCACACAACCGAAGGGCGCGCTTCACCCCATGTCGGACAAAGGCTCGCTGGGCTTCTTCAAAAGCGGCCTTCCGATGCGTCATCTGGCGGGCGGACAGGCGGGGAGGGGAGAGCGGTTCGACGCCCTTGGGGCCGTCATTCCGCTGACGGGATCGTCATCAAAAAATCTCGCCAAGCGCGAATCACCTGTGCTTACATCCGACAAATTTCGCCTTGGCAGCGCATTTCGCACCGTCCGATCACGCCCTTAACGCGGTAAAGTGTGGCGAAACGCCAGCAGGAACTCGCGCGGCGTAACACACCCAACCTCAAGGAAAATCGACCCTTAGCTCGCCTCCCAAGGGGTCGAAGCATCGCAACGCCTAAGTTGTGACAATCGTGTTTTGCTGAGATGGGTTGCAATGAAGCATAAACCCACGATGTCTAGGCTAGTCGGCGCGGTCGCGTAGCTGTGAGGGCGTAACATCAACATGTCACATGAAGGACTAACACGCAGCGTCGTGGGCAAAGCCGCGTCCGCTTATGAGTACCTTAGGAACCTCGCGGTTACCGGGTCTCTCCGGCCCGGCCGGAAGCTCATGCCGCACAAGATGCCGGACCTGTTCCCATTCGAGGTCAGCGGCGGCCCGGTCCGGGACGCCTTGGCGCGACTGGCCGCAGAGGGCTTCATCCGATACGACCGGGACGGCGGTAAGGGGCACTCCACCAAAGAATGGACGGTGAAGGAGCAGCATGACCTCCACTGCCTCGCGTTTATTTTCCTCACGGCCAACATGCGCTGCATGGTCGATCGGCCGACGGCTCTGTTTCAGGAGTTTGCCGCGCTCGATCCCGATGTCCCGAACGCGAAGGACGCGCCCGAACGGGTGGCCGGCTATTTTGAACGTCTGCTCATGGGCCTGGCCTACGCGGGCCGGAACGAGACCCTCATTGAGATGAACCAGACCGTGGTCGACCGCACCCACCTGGTCCGGCTCCTCGACTACAGCGCGCCCCAGGTGGCTCGTAGCGCCGCGGTCGCCTTGCGCACCTTCTCTCAGGCGATGCTGGACGAGGACCTGGATACGGCGCAGGCGGCAGGCCAGAGCCAGCTCGACGGGCGCGTCGCACGCCTTCCCCAGTTGGTCGAGCAGGCCAACGCCCGGGCCCGGCAGGCGCGAATTCCATAGGAGCGTCGCCTGGAGAGGCAACTAGAACGACGAGGCGAGCGCGTCGTCGTCGAAGGTCGCGGCTGACCTGAAGGCGCCGCTGGCCTGGGTCCGCCAGAGGCGCGCATAGAGGCCGCCCAGGGCGAGCAGCTCAACGTGTTTGCCCCGCTCGACGATGCGGCCGCGCTCGAGCACGAGGATCTCGTCCGCCTCGGCCACGGTCGACAGCCGATGGGTGACGACCAGGGTGGTCGCCCCCTGTGATAGTCCTGACATGGCCTGCCAGATCGCCCGCTCCGTGGCGGGATCGAGGGCCGCAGTCGGCTCGTCCAGTATGACCAGGCGGGCGTTCTTCAGGGCCGCGCGGGCGATCGAGACCCGCTGACGCTCGCCGCCAGACAGTTTCAAGCCGCGCTCGCCGACCAGGGTGTTGAGGCCGTCGGGCAGGTCGGCCAGGAACTCGGACAGTCGGGCCCGGGCCGCCGCCTGGGTGATGGCGTCCTCGTCGGCGTCCTCGGCCGCCAAGGCGATGTTGGCGCCGATGGTGTCGTTGAACAGGATGGTGTCCTGGCTGACGAGGGCGATCTGCTCGCGCAGCGACCGCAGCGGCAGCTCGCCAAGCGGCTGGCCGTCGAAAAGCACCCGGCCGCGGGTCGGCTCGTTGAAGCGCAGCACCAGGCGAAGCAGGGACGACTTGCCGGCGCCGGACGGCCCGACGATGCCGATCAGCGCCCCCGGCGCGGCCCGGAAGCTGATGGCTTGCAGGGTGTCGCGATCGCCGAACCCGAAATCGACGTCCTCGAACACCAGCTCGGCGGGCAGGGGAGGGGGCTTGGCCGACCTGGCCTCCGGCAACTCGCTGCCGGGCTCAGGCGTCTCGTCCAGGATGGCGCCGATGGTGTCGAGGTAGGCCAGACCCTGGCCGATGTCGCGGATGGCGAACCCCAGGGTCTCGAGCGGACGGACCAGCTGCAGCAGGTAGGTGTTGACCAGGACGAAGGCGCCGATGGTCATGGCCCCGTCGGCCACTTGGCGGCCGGCGATCAGATGGACGCCGGCGACGGCCGCGGCGAAGACCAGGGCGACCGCCAGACCGTTTTGCAGGCGTAGGCGCAGGAAGACCCGCCACTGGTCCTCGGTGGCGGCCAGCAGGGCGTCGTAGCGCCGTGCGAAGCGGCGTTCGGCGGTATAGGCCTTGATGGCCTCCACGTTCATCAGCCCGTCGGCCGTCGCGCCGCCGACGTCGATCTGCGCCGAGGACACGCCCTTCACGGCGCCGTGCAGTCGGAAGACGCCCCAGGTGAAGACGGCGCAGTAGGCCAGCAGGGCGGCCAGCAGCACCAGGCCCATCGAGGGTCCGAACACCGAGCCGAGCACGACCCCGGCGACGACGATCTGCACCACGACCGGAGCGACGGTCAGGGCCGCGTGGGTCAAGATTAGTCGCAGGCCGAGCAGGCCCTGGGCGAGCGACTGGGCCAGGCCGCCGGACTTGTGGTCCTGGTGGAAGCTGGCCGGCAGGATCAGCATGTGGGTGTAGGCCAGCAGGCCGAAGCGCCGCACGAGCCGTTGCTCGCCCCGGGCGTAGGCATAGGCCTGAATCTGCTCGCAGAGCCGCTGGAAGAGCAGGGCGGCCACATAGAGGCCGACGAGGCCGGCCAGCGCCCCAAGCGACGTCCCGGTCGCCTGAGGGCCCGCCAGGCGGTCTACGACCGCCTTCAGCGCCAGAGGGGCCAGGCTGGCGGCTCCGCCGCCCAGGGTGACGATGACGAGGGCCAGGCCCAGCCAGCGGAGCGAGGCAGGCTCGACGGCATGGCGAAGGCGACGCTCGATCTCGCGAAGACGAGCGCGCTTCTGACCGGGGGAAGGCGTCGATCGGTCGAGCATGGCCCGGCGACCTTTCACCCAATCCCCGGTTGCGGCAAGTCACGAGATAGACCGTGGCGACGCGACGCGACGAGGGGAGTTAGACAAGTTTCGGTTGCGCTTCTCGCCCAAGTCCCTGCAAATTCAGCTCTTCCATCCGAAGCGGACCCCGCCGCCGGCCGCGCCTGGGCCAAGATTCTCCGCTCGCCGGGCCGAGGCCGTCGGGGGCGGCCCGACGGGGCGCGTGGGCGTGAGCGTAGGTGACCAGAATGGCGGCGCGTCAATCGGTGAACGAACGGGTCTACGCCGCGATCAAGGCGCAGATTCTGGACGGGGCCTTCAGCCCGGGCGAACACCTCGACGCCGCCCTGCTGGGCCAGCAGCACAACGCGAGCCTGACGCCGGTGCAGACGGCTCTCAACCGGCTGGTCGGCGAACGGATCCTGGAGAAATACGCCAAGGACGGCTTCTTCCTGCCCCGCGTCACCCCGCACCTCCTGCGGGCCCAGTACCGCTGGGTCTGGAGCCTCCTTCTCGAGGGGGTCCGGACGCCGCCGACCGCGAAGCTTGAGGCCGATCCCCGGATCGCGGCCGACATCGGCGAGCGGGAGCCCGATGATCTCCTCGGCGCCGTCGACCGGCTGTTCCTGCGCATCGGCGCCCTATCGGGCAGCCTCGAGGTCCACTGGGCCCTGCAGAACGCCAACGAGCGCATGCGCCCCGTCCGACGGCTCGAGGGAGAGCGGATCGGCGATCGCGACAGCGAGCTGCACGCCCTGTCGGTCAGCCTGCTGCGAGACGACCGGCCCAGGCTCGAAGAGGGGCTGGAGGCCTATTTCCGCCGGCGCGATCGACTGGTGACGGACCTGGTTCTGCTGTCCCTGCACACTGGCGAACGCCGGCCGCCGCCGGATCGGATACAGGCCGACGCCGACGACTAGATACGCATCGTCGAGAAACGCACAGCGACATGACAGTAAATACCAGTACACGATGACTTCGCCTTCGTAATCGCCGAAAAATTCTTGGAAAATTTCCACAGAATTAGTTTCGTGTTCTCAGGATCGGCTCGCACCCTGCCGACGCCATGAATGGCATGGCGATCAACAAGAGGAGCGCGTCATGTCGCGCGACACCCAATTCATCCACGAAGACCTGATCGACCTCGGCGACGTCGCCGTCGAAACCAAGGGGCCGATCGTCGCCCCTCTGGACGACCAGGACACGCAGCAGAGCCACTTCCCGATGCTGTCGGACGACTGAGCCGGTAGGCGCGCGGAGCATCAACTTCGCGCGCCGTGCTCAATGGAGATCAAGTACTTATGATGCTCGCGCTGAGCAGGTGCGCTTCATATTGCGTGTTCGATGACCGCACCTTCATTCTGGATTTGGGCACGGGCCGCTACTACTGTGTGGTAGGTCCCGCAAATGAGGCGTTTCTCCGCGTGGTGGCGGCTGAAAGATGGCTGCTCGGTGACGAAGCCTTGCTGGAGGGCTTCGTTCGCATAGGCGTGCTGGTTTCGGCGACCAAACCGATTAGATCGTCGCCAGCCGTGATCACGGCAGCCTGTAGCAGCGCCTTGGATGAGCGCGGCGAGTCTGGGCGATGGATCCCAAGCGCATTCCTGAACCAAATGACCGCGAGAGCCTCCCTGAAGCTCTTTCGCCTTGGGAAGATTGTCGAAAGGATTGAGCGGCGAAGGCCGATCGTCAGCCATCACAATCCTGCAGGCTCCGAAGAACTTGAGCGGAGCGTCGCCAGGGCTTGCCAGGTGGTGCGCCGACTGACTGCGGCAAAGGATCAATGCCTGACGTCATCGATCGCCATGCTCAATGTGCTGGCGTCGCAACGGACTTTTCCCAATCTGGTGTTCGGCATAAAGGCGGCGCCGTTTGAAGCGCACTGTTGGGTGCAGAGCGGCACCCGCGTTCTCAACGATACTCTGGAGAACATTGGCCTCTATACGCCGATCCGCGTGGTCTGATGACTGCGGACTACGTGATCTTCTTCGCGCGGGACGCTGCATGGGCCGAGCGGGCTGCCGCGTTCGTCGAGCAAAACTCCAGTCTCAGCACCGTTGTTCGAAATCGACGCCTCATCGTGCTGGTCGGCCCCGATACTGGCCGCATTGTGATGAGGGGTAGCGGCTCTGCGGTAATCGGCTCGCTCTTCACCCGAGAGGCCAAGCCAACGCGGGTCGTGGACATCGACGATCGACGGGCGGGAGAGATCGTCGCGTCCAGGGGGCATCTTCTCGTTTCGGAATACTGGGGCGGCTATGTCGCCGTGATTGGCGATCAGGATGCGGAGGTTTTCCGGGTGATCCGGGATCCGTCGGCTGAGATGCCTTGCTGGTATCTCGACCGACCGGAGGGGATCGTTGTCGGCAGCGATGTGGAAAGCCTTCTGGCGGCCGGGAGCGTCGAGCCGGAGATCAACTGGTCGTACCTTACGCAGGTGCTTCTGGGCCGAAACATGCCATCGATCGACACAGGCCTCGTTGGCGTGCGCGAACTCCTCGCCGGCCATGAGCTTGTGCTGGACCACACCCCGTCCCGGGTGCGTCCATGCTGGTCACCGTGGGAACATGCGGCAGGCGAGCGTTCGATCAGCCCTTCGATTGCTGAGCAGGCCGAACAGGTCCGCGAAACGGTTGTCGGTTGCGTTGGCGCCTCGGCTAGCCGCTTCGACCACGTTTTGCTCAGCGTGTCTGGAGGCCTGGATTCGTCGATAGTGGCCGCGGCACTCTCCGAAGCGGACCGCTCGTTCTCGTGTTTCACGCAATCGACGCGCGACGCCGCCGGAGATGAGCGCGGGTACGCTCGGCTCCTTGCCGAAAATCTGGGGGTCAAACTCACCGAGGTTTTCTTCGAACCAGGCCGGATCGATGTGCAAACTTCTCACACCGCTCACCTACCCCGGCCCGTCGGCCACAAGCTCGGGCAGGAAACCATCCGGGCGGCGCGGGAGATTGGACTGGCGGACCGAGCCGGCGGCTACTTCAGCGGCGTCGGCGGCGATAACGTCTTTTGCTCAATCCGATCGGCCAGCGCGATCGCAGACCGAGCGATCGTCGAGGGTTGGGGAGTGGGCGTGCTGAAGTCGTTGCTCGACGTCTGTGAGCTAACCGACTGCAGTGTTTGGGATGCCGCAGGCCGAGCCTGGGGAAAGTATGCGGCTCGGGACCGATCATACCCGCGCCGCCGGATCACACGATACATGTCGAGCGCCGCGATCACTGAAACGGGCGAGTGGGCGCGGCACCCTTGGCTTGATGCGCCGCGGGCCCTTCCGGGAAAGATGTTTCACGTCGCGCTCTGCCTCATTCCACAGAATCTTCTCGGCGCGTGGCCGAGGGACTTGGCGTACTGTCCACCTCTGCTGGCCCAGCCGATCGTCGAGCGTTGCCTGGGTATTCCAACCTGGCGCTGGTGCGATGCCGGCGCCGACCGAGCTGTTGCCCGTCTTGCGTTCGCCGATCTCCTGCCGCCGAAAATCATAAAGCGGAAACTGAAGGGTACGCCTTCGGCGGCCAGCGTGGAGGTGTTTGAAACCAACCGGCCACTGTTGAGGGAGGCGCTTGTTGAAGGACACCTCACGAGAATGGGCATTATCGACCGGCATGCGGTAGAGAAGGCGCTCTCAGACCCCCGTGCCACGCCCGAGGCCTACAATCGAGTTATGCAGTTCGCTGACGTGGAAGCCTGGACAAGATCTTGGATTTTCAGGCGGCCCGCGCTGCAATGGCCGGCTTAACCAGAGAGAGGTCGTGCCGTGCTTGCCGGACAACCTCTCTCTGGTGCGACGTGCAAGCCGGTCAAGATCGACAAAACGTCGCGGCAGTTGGCCGAAGATGGGATCGCCAGAAGCCCTAGTCTGCGGCCGCCGTGGTCGGTTGCGCGGCTCTCATCGCGTCCCACCGATCCAGCTCCGCCGCCCGACTGGGATCGCTGCTACGTCGATTTCGGAGCCAGAAATCAAACCAATCGATGTTCCGCTGATAGATCGCAAGCCGGTGTGCGGGCTGATGTTTGTAGTGGTACTCGTCTGGAAAGACATACATGTCGAATGGCTGATTGGTCTCGCGCCGAACCTGATGCACATCAACGCCGAGGAGGTACTCACGGTCGGCCACCTGTACGAGGATAGGCGTGTCGACGCGTCCGGCGTTCTGGGTCAGTGACATGGGAGCCCAGAAAGCCGGGTCGGGCTTGGTCAGTTCGGGCCACCCCTTTCCAATAAGGTTGGTGTTGCCAAGACCTGGCCCCATCAGGCTGATGAATGATGGCGAAGAACAACATGGAGTCAGCGACGCGGCGTTGAAAAGGCCAGGGGCGTTGATCATGGCGTAGATCGCGTAAGCGGCCCCTTCGCTGAAGCCAGTAATGCCAACCTGACCGCGTGTGACAACGCCCAGATCTGCGGCCTCCGACACCCCAGCAGAGATAACCGACAGCATGGATCGGCGACTGGCCCAGTTCTCTGTGTCAGCCCGCTGGTATTCGGCAAGCGAAGCCGATGGCGGCCTAGCGATCATCCCAGCCTGGTAGGTGAGGACGGCGAAGCCCCGGGCGGCCAGGGCGAATATGGGGTGTTCATCGCCCGTGCCGCCCCGAAGAAAACCGCGGGTCTCATATCCGACGACGATCAATGGATGTTGATCGCCGGGCTGGTGGTTCGGCGGGAGAACCAGATATCCGTAGGCCTCCCGATCAACCCCGTTCCACTCTAAGCGCGACACCGTGCCCAGGTGGAGAGAGGAGAACTCCGGGTTGGGGTCGAAAATCGATTCAACGGCGCCGGTGTTAGCGTTGATTAGGACTAGGTCACGAGGCCTTGAGGGTGACTCATGAGCGCACAAGAGGCCTTCGCGAACCGACTGGCAGCCAAGCAGAATATCCTCGGTTTCCAGGAGTTGTCGTGGCGCTCCTTCGTCGGGGGCCCATGAGTAGACGCCGAGCAGGCCTTCACCATGGCCTTGGCGGCGTGTGAACAGGAACCCTGAGCCGTCAGGCCGTGGCCAAAGGCCTTCCAGGCGCCCACTGCAGGTAGGTGAGGCGCAGGTGCCCGGATTTCCAGCGTCGTCGACGTAGCGAATCGTGTTCTGCGACCAAAACGCTCCGGGATCGAGAGGTTCGATCGATGCCGTCCCCGTACGAGACCGGGTCCGGGTTTCGAGATTCCAGTTCGCGCCAAATGCGGCTCTGGGATCGAGGAGCGCCTGTTCTTGGTCAGACGCCGGCCGAGTCACGCCGCTGCTGAGATCGATAGCGAAATAGCTATCGCGCACGTGGGGTGGATAAGGTCGGCTCTGCTGAACGGGATAGAAGCGAGCATCGTAGTTCCAGCCAGATAGGCCCTCACGGTCAATCGCCTCTTGAGCGGCCTCTCCGTCCGCTTTGGTTTTGTAGATCACGGTTCGCGGCCCGGACCACGCCATATCGTCGATGTCGCTCGGGGCGTCGGTGAGGCGAATGGCGGAACCGCCTTCCAAGCCGACGGTGTAAATTTGAGTGGATCCAGCGACGCGCTTCAGGAAAGCCAACGACTCGCCGTCGGGCGACCAGCGTGGTGTGGTGGGCATTACGTAGCCCGTGTCGAACAGGCCAAAACTCCGCGAATTGACGACGACAAGGGGCAGATCTCCACCGACATCGAGCAGCCGCGGCGGTTCCGACGCTGTCCGGTCGATCACAAGCAGCCCGATGCAGAAGGAGTTCGTCTCCGGGTTTCCTTGCCGCAACTGCACGGCGATCCTGGCGCCGTCAGGGGATATGCTGAACGGGCTATCCGACGCTGGCGAACCGGCGTCGCCAAAGTCCCGAAGCGTCGCAAGGTCTGCCGGCGTGATGTCACGTTGCGCTTGGGTGGTATGGAGGCCAGGGAGCAAGCCCCCACATCCGGACGCGGACGCGGCCGCGGGCGAGGCGGCGAAAGCAATAAGGCAGGCCGCGCCGAGCAAACTCAGTGATCGAAACATCGCGTCTACCAGCGCGCCGTGAGGGACATACCAACGAAGCGGCCCATCGGGGTGTAGTTCGTCGACTCGTAGGGGGAGTTGTAGATCGTCGTCGCCGCGATCGGCTCGGGGTCCTCATCGGTGATGTTCAGGACGGACGCCGACAGGGCCAGCCCCTTCAGGCCTGGTAGTGATGTCTCGATGTTGTACCGGGCGGTGAGGTTGAAGGCGACCTGGTCGTCGATCCGAACATTTGGAGTTCGCCGGTTGTCCGACAGGGAGCCCGTGTAGATGGCCTGCGGAGTCAGGATGAGGTCGGAAATCCGCCACGTGAGGCTGGCGGTCCCGCGGATTTTCGGAGGATTGAAGATGATCCCACTCAGATTGGTGGACGGCTGGCCGGCGAGAAGGGTTTGGTCGGACGTCAGGTACGTCGCTGCCGTGCTGGCAGAGAGGCTGCCGTATCGCCCAAGGTCGAAATCGTAGGCC
Organism: Brevundimonas staleyi; assembly: GCF_041893865.1. Lineage (GTDB taxonomy): Bacteria > Pseudomonadota > Alphaproteobacteria > Caulobacterales > Caulobacteraceae > Brevundimonas > Brevundimonas staleyi. The sequence goes on along the minus strand of NZ_CP169083.1, from coordinate 9,988 downwards.
GCCTGGACGTCGACGCCGCGAATGTGCTGACGCGCGGCGTTCGCGAAACGGGTGTCCAGAATGCCTAGCACTGAGGCAGGATTGTAAGGAACGCTGGACGCGTTCTGGAAGCCTCCGGACGCATTGCTGATGATGTCATTTTGCAGGCCCGCGCTCGGGCTCAGGGTGACAAAACTCGCGTACAACGGATTGCTGAGGGAGCCGGCGATCGAGGCGATCGGACTGACGATCCGATCCCTGTAGTCCACGTCAAAATAGCTGACGGAAACCTCCAGCTCCGGCAGCGACCTCGGATGAAGCGCGGCGGTCGCGCTCCAGCTTTCGGCGCGTTCCGGCCCCACGTCCGGATTGCCCCCGCTTCTGTACAGAACGGTTGAGCCGACAGGGTAGCCGGCGCCAAACAGAGAGGCGTCGAAGAGAACGACTTGCTCGACCTGATACTGCCGATTGAGGATTGGCGTTTTGAAGGATTTGCCCCAGGACGCCTTGAGGTCGAAGTCTCCGGTCGGCGAGTAGATGATCCCCACCTTCGGGACTAGGATGTCACCGGCCTGGTCATAGTCTTCGTACCTCGCCGCAGCGGTCAGCGCGAGTTCGCCGAACCCGCTCGGCGCAGATGCGCCGCCGAACAGCGGGACGTAGAGCTCTCCGTAAGCATAGCGGGCGTCCTGCGACGGTGTGAGCCGTGTTGCGGGTGTCGCGCCGCGGGGGCCGCGATAGGTTTCTAGTCCGACCTGACGCAATCCGCCGCCCACGGCCAGGCGGACGTCGCCCGCGGGAAGGCGAGTCAGCGGACCCTCTCCGGAGACCTCATAGAGCTCGACCGTATTGTCGTACTTCAGGACCTGGGAGGGCGTCGCAACGCCGCCGCTATAGGAAAAGCCCGCCTGCCGGGTGTTGTCGCGCCCGTACACGAACGCGGCGTTCGCGGTCCATCTGCCGGGCAAGGCGATATCCAGGTTCGGCGCGATCGTGAACGACGCGTTGTCGGCGTTCGAGGCGCTGCCGCTTGTCGTATAGGGCGCCGTTGTCAGCGCGGTTGTGCTGGCCGTGTTCCGGTCGCTGTAGATGGCGTCGATGTTCAACGTCGCGAAGCTCGTTAGGATCTGGTGGGCGCTGACCACCCCGCCCCATGCCTCGATTGGCGGGTAAATGATCTGGGTGCGGCCGAGCCCGGACGTGTATGTCCGCTGAGCGGCGGTGATCTCAGTGGAGTCCTCGTAGTTCAGCGTGGCGATCAGACTGCCGCCATCCCAGGTCCGGCCGCCGACCACGCTGTACTGTTGTTGTTCGGCGCCGCCATTGGTCGCGGCTCCGAACCGGGCCGTTGCGCTCACTCCGTCATAGTTGCGCTTGAGGATGACATTGGCCACGCCGCCCACAGCGTCGGATCCATAGAGGGCCGATGCGCCATCGGCGAGAATCTCCAGGCGGTCGACGGCGTCCAGAGGAACTGCCGTGATGTCTACGCCCTGGGTCACGCCGCTGTAGGCCAACCGCCGTCCGTTCAGTAGCGTGAGCGTCGCGTCGGGCCCTAGGCCACGAAGGTTCAGTTGGGAGGACGAGTTTGGGTTCGAATTTGCGTCACCGGCGCCCAGGCCGATGGCAGGATTTTTGCCGCCGCTGAAGTTCTGCGGGAGCTGGCGGATCGCATCACCGAGATTGTTGTTGCCGGCGTTCCGCATGTCGTCCTGAGACAAACGGATCACTGGCGACGCTGGCGGCGCCCCGCGGATGCGCGATCCCGTGACCACGACCTCCTCCAGCTGCGAGGCATCAGTCGCATCGACCTGGGGGCGGGAGGGCTCCACGACAAAGGTCGAGGCGTTCACGCGGCGGACGACTAGACCGCTCCCGCCCACCAGCCGCTGCAGGGCCACGTCGCGGGTGTAGGCGCCGACGACGGCGGCCGATCTCTTGCCGGCGGTCTGGCGCCTATCGAAGAGGATTTCGGCGTCGCCTTGCTGGCCGAACGCCTCAAGAGCGGCGGACAGATCCTGAGTCGGGATGTTGAAAGGTCGATCGGCCTCTTGGGCACAGGCCGGTGAGCTGATGGCCATCGCGGCGACGCCCGCCATCGCCCAAGTGCGGAATCCGAAAGTGTCGTTGATGCGCATGTCGCGTCCCCCTGCTGGCCCGCCTCACGGGTCCGTCGGGGGCTAAGACACCGGCCGGGAAAAACTCTTCATGGCCAGATCAAGAAACCAATTCCTCCGTGACAATTTAGACTCATCAGGCGGAGGTCCGTACGCGGCGGCCGATCGTTAATCTGCTAATGGACATCGACAGCCTCGGCGAGAATTGCACGCGAGATCATGGGATGGCTGACCACTATGCCTCAGCACGCACCGGAACATTGCGCACCAAAGCCGCCATTAGGGCGAATTGGCCGCTGAATTCATGACGTGCGGTTGCGCTCGCCGAGGCTTTCCACAAGGATGAGCCGGAGAGGGGAGGGACAACCAGACATGAAACTGGAGTTGTTTCGCCCCGAGGCCCGGCGCGTGCCTCGTCAGCGCCTCGAAGGCGCTGTCGTGTTGGCGACGCCGCCTTCGAGCCTGGCGATGACCGCTTTCATCGCAGCGCTGGTCGGCTGTTTGGTATTGGGCGCGGCGTTCGTTCCGATCTACCGCAGCGAGCGCGCCGTGGGCTGGATCGTCCCGACTGAGGGGTTCGTTCGGCTTGCGGCCCAGCGCGCCGGCTTCGTGTCTCACATCGCTGTGGAGGAGGGCGATCCCATCGAAGCCGGCGAGCCCCTCGTGGCCGTCCGCACGTCGTCCGAAGGCGAGGGGCAGGACAGCGCCGGCCGCCTTGAGGAGACGATGTCGGCGCAGGCCCGCGCGGACACGCAGACAGCTCGCGCCTCAGCGGCGCGCCTGCGGCTCGAGCATGGACAGGTGGAGCGCCGCGTCGGAATGCTGAATGCGACCCTCGCGGAGTCCGCCAACCGCCTGGACCTGCAACGGCAGAGATTGACGATCGCGGAAGCGGAGCTCCGCCGGGGCGAGGAGATCGCATCCAAGGGGTTTCTCCCGACCCGTGAACTCGAGGCCCGGCGGGCAAGCGCCCTGGCCGCCGCGCAGGAGCTTTCCGCGACCCGCCAGGCGCAGATCGCCACGGAGATGGAGATCGCGGATGCCCGAGCGCGCCTGCGCGCCATCGCCGAGGACCTGTCCCTCGCCCAGGCCGAAGCCGAGCGATCGGCGACGACCCTCGCCCGGCAGGTGATCACCACGCGCTCCGACGCCGGCTACACGATCGCGTCCACGGTCTCGGGCTCGGTCGGGGTGTTGCCGGTGGCCCTCGGCCAAGCGCTGTCGGCGGGCGACGTCGTCGCGGTTCTCCTGCCCGGCACGGACGCGCTCGAAGCCGAGGTGTTCGTGTCGAGCGCCGCGTCGGCCAGCCTGCGGATCGGCCTGCCTGTCACCCTCGAGGTAGATGGCGTTGCGTCCGGGTGGACCACGCCGCTTCGCGGCCGCGTCAACCGGATTTCGACAGCCACGCTGCGCCCCGACGACCTGCCGTTCACCATGAACGAGCTGGACGGCCCGCTCTACCGGCTGACCCTCGCCATGGACGATCCGGAAGGGAAGGCCCTCAGGCCGGGAATGCGGCTACGCGCGCGCATCATGACGGAACGCATGACCCTTCTGCAGTGGGCCTTCACCCGCCGGGGAGGATCGTCCCGGTGAGCGCCCTCGACGACCTCCGCCTCACTGGCGGCCGCCGGCTGCCCATGTTCAGGGCGTCCGAGGCGGCCGAGTGCGGACTGGCCTGCGCGGCCATGGTGGCGGCCTACCACAAGCGCCCGGTCGACCTGAACAGCGCGCGGCAACGCTATCCCGCGTCGATGGCGGGCATGACGCTGAAGGGGTTGATGCGCCTAGCCGAGCACCTGGGTCTGTCGTCGCGCGCCCTCCGGGTCGAGCTGTCGGCGTTGCGCAAGGTGCCGCTTCCGGCCGTGTTGCACTGGGACATGAACCATTTCGTCGTCCTGGCCGCTTGGAAGGGCGACAAGGCGGTCATCCACGACCCCGCCGTCGGCCAGCGCCAGGTCGCGCCGGACGAGCTGTCGGAGCGCTTCACGGGCGTCGTGCTGGAGCTGCGGCCGCAGGACGGCTTCGCGCTGGAGGATGGCCGGAACCGGATCACCCTCACGTCCTTCTGGACGCGGATCCAAGGGCTTTGGGGAGCCTTGGCGCAGGTGGCCGTGCTGTCGGTATGTCTGCAGCTCCTCACCATCGCCCTGCCGCTGCAACTGCAGTTCACGATCGACCAGGCGATCCCGGCCGGATCGACCAGCCTCCTCGGCGTGATCGCCCTGGCCTTCGCCGGGCTCTACCTGATCCACGCGGTCGTCCAGGCCCTGCGGGACTGGGTGGTCCAGATCATCAGCGGGCTGCTTTCGTACCAGCTGATCGGCAACGTCGTCGGCCACATGATGCGTCTGCCCATCCCCTTCTTCGAGAACCGACACGTCGGGGACATCCTCTCCCGGCTGACGTCGACCAACGCCATTCGCGACGTGTTGGCGCGAAGCGTCGTGTCGTCGCTCATCGACGGCGTGACGGCGATCGCGATCATTGTGGTGATCTTCGCCTATTCGCCGCTTCTGGCCGCGGTCGCCGCCGCCGGCATCGCGGTGAACGCCGGCGTGTCCACCATCGCCTATTTGCTGATCCGGGCCCGGACGGAAGAACAGCTCGTCGAAGGCGCCAAGGAGCAGTCGGTGCTGATGGAGAACGTCCGCGCGGCTGCGGTCATCCGGGTCCATGGGGAGGAAGCCCAAAGGGAGAATCGATGGCGTGAGGCGTTCGCCGCGGCCACGAATGCGACCATCAGCCTTGGCCGATATCAGGTCGGGCTGCGCCTGGCGCAGAACCTCCTGAACGGCGCCCAAGCAGTCCTGATCGTCTACCTCGGGGGCGGACTGGTGGTCGCCGGGGACGGCTTCTCCGTCGGCATGCTCGTCGCCTTCCTGTCCTTCCGGCAGATCCTCGCCGACCGCGTCGCGCTTCTGATCGAGAACTACATGCAGTTTCGACTGCTGGGACTGCATCTCGAACGCCTCTCAGACATCGTGTCCACGCCGGCCGAGACCGGCGCCTTCATCGGCGAGCGTGAAAAAATCGAGGGCCGGATCGAGATCGAGAACGTGACCTTCGCCTACGGTGCGGGCGACCGGCCGGTCCTGTCGGACTTCAGCCTGATGATCGAGCCGGGGTCCTTCGTCGCCCTGACCGGTCCCTCCGGCCAAGGCAAGACGACCCTGTTCAAGCTGATGATCGGCGCGCTCGAACCGACGGCGGGCCACATTCGTCTCGACGGCCAGATCGCCGACCCCGGCCTCTGGCGGGAGTGGCGCCGCCACATCGGCGTCGTCTCGCAGGACGATCGGCTGCTCGCCGGCTCCCTGGCCGACAACATCGCCTTCTTCGATCCCCAGCTCGACATGAACCGGGTGTTCGAGGCGGCGCGCGCGGCCAACATCCATCTCGAGATCGAGCAGATGCCGATGCAGTACCACACGCTCGTCGGCGACATGGGCGCCGCGCTGTCGGGCGGTCAGAAGCAGCGGGTCCTTCTCGCCCGCGCCCTCTACAGACGTCCCAGCGTGCTCCTGCTCGACGAGGGGACCGCCAATCTGGATCCTCGATCGGAGGAGCGGATCGCTGACACCTTGAAGGCCATGACCATCACCCGCGTCGTGGTCGCCCACAGGCCCGTGCTGCTGGAGAGCGCCGATCGCGTCGTGAGGATCCACGGCGGACGGCTGATCGCGTGACCTTCAGCCGGGGGCGCAGGTCTCGTCGAGATCGCGCTGGTGCTCCGCCAAGCTCGACATCCCGCGGCGCCGGCGTTCCTGGTCGGCCGCTTCGCGATCGGCCAGCTCCGGTCGGAACACTGCGCGGCCTTCGGCGCAGGTGAAGTGCGTGCCATAGAGCTGCCGGCCGGAGGTTCGAATCCGACGTCGGTCGATGACCGCGGCGGCCTCGTCGTTGAGGGCGCGGCCTTCGGCCATAGCCGCCTCCAACCAGGTGATCGCCTTGTCGGCCAGTGCGGCGTCCTCGCTGTGCTGGATCAGGACCTGGGCCGCGGAGCGGACCTCCTGGGCGTCGTCGAGCAGCACGCCGAAGCCGGAAGCGTCGGTGTAGGCGGCGATGAAGGTCGCGTTCTGCCGGGCCCACTCGCAGGCGGCCCGCCGCCAGGCCACCTGGGCGGCCCAGTCGCTGCGCCCGGCCCGGGCGCGCTCGCCGAGCAGGACCTGGTCTACCCGCGCGCGGTAGAGCAGCGCTTGGCGGGAATCGCTCGAAGCCGGGTCCGGCAGGCTGGCCAGCCGCTGATCGACGGTCGCGAAGGCCGCGCCGAGGGCGGTCTGCGCATCCGCGGCCGAAACGGGCGACTGGGTCTCCAGCAGCCCGATCACATTGCGCAGCATCGCGTCGGCTGCGTTCGCCTGGCACGCCGCCGAGGCCAGGTCCGCGCCGGGCCCGACAACGCTCTCGCAGGCGCCGCCGGCGCACAGATCGCCCGCCGCCAGCACGGCGAGCTCGTCCTTGACGAGGGCCTTCGCCGAGGGGGCCGATCCCTCGTAGAGCATGAACGCCGCGACGGCCGCCAACAATACGGTCACTGAACCAACTCCTAATGCGTCCTTGCCGAGAGGATGTCGGCGAACAGCCGCGCGGTCGGGCCAGGGGCGTCGCCCTGTTCCAGCCACGCCCACTGCCCGTCGGAATTGCATTCGAGGAAATAGAGTTCGCCGTCGGGCGTCATGATGAGATCGAAGACGCCGTACTCGAGCCCCGCAGCCTCGAGGTAGCGAACCAGGCCTTCCACCATGTCGTCGGGCGCCTCGATCAGCGCGTTGCGGCACGCGTCGGTCACCGGACGCCAGTCGAGCCGGCCCTGGTCGGTCTCGGGCGCCTCGATCTTGTAGGCGACGGCGCCGTTGCCGCGGCTGGCGATCACGCGCAGCTCGTATTGCTTGGGCAGCAGGGGCTGGATGATCATCGGGGCGATAAGGAAGTCGTCGGGGCTGGCCTGGGCGACGATCTCGGCGGTGACCTTGCGGGTGCCGATGAAACGGGCCGGCGCGCCGCTCCGGGCCTCCGGCAGATACTTCACCCAAAGGGGCTTGGTGATCGCGACGGGATGACGCTCGAGGAAGGCGAGGATTTCATCCCGGTCCGACGACACCAGGGTCTCCGGCAGGCTCAGACTGGTTTGGGCCACGAACCGGGTCTGGAGGACCTTGTCCTCCTGCCGCCGGCCGCGGTCGAGGGCGTTCATGTGGGGGATGTCGTAGGCCTCGATGAGCCCGCGTATGAAGCTCGAGCGTTCCTCGAGCTTGAAGCGGTTGATCTGCGTGGCGAGGGTGCGGAGCACCTGGTACTGCGCCTTGTTACGCAACCACACGAACATTTCGTCCGGGGCGACCGTCCGGGTGTGCGATCCCGTCCGGTCGACGACATCGATCCCGGCCCTACGGGTGTCCCGGGTCCAGGCGAAGGTGCACCGGCCCGGCGTGGTCGAATCCATGAACCACAGCGACTGGCCCAGCGCCTCCAGGGCGAGGGCCGCTCTCTGCAGGTGGGGGTCTTCCCGGAACCCGAACGCGACGGGGATGAGGCTCATGAAGGGGGCACGGGCCTCATCCCCGCCCGCTCAGCCGTACGCGACGTCGCAGGTCATGCCGTCGAAGACGACATCGCCCGCGGCGGCCGCGCCGACGGTCGGCATCACGATCACATCGCCGAGCTCGGTGTAGACCTGGCAGCGCTCGGCGCATTGGCCGCCAGCGACCAGGTCATGTTCCTCAGGCGTGAGCTCCCGTTGGTCGCTCTCGCTTACGTCCATCAGAAAGGGGGTCATTGTGGTCCTCCAAGCCATCGACGCGCCGATGTCACCTTTGAGAGAACCGCGTGTCAAGACAACCTCGGGTAATTCCAAATTGCCAGCGGTCCGGGGGCAGTAAAAGGCCGCATCATGATCTGATGAATTCAATCAGAAGTCCTGACGACTCAACGGCCTCTGCTCGCGAGGTCCCGACGGCGCGGACTCTCAAATTCCCGTTACTTGCGCGCTAGCGAAGCCTTGAGCGCCGACGCTCCGCCCACAGAGTCGTCATCCCGGCGACGGGGGGCGACCGCGTCCTGCTCCATCCTTCCACCTCAGGAGGTGCGATCCGTCGGGACGCCGCTCAACCTCCAGCGGAAAATAGGCGAGCAATGCCGCTTCGTAGTTCGCTTGCTGGTCGGTGCGGAAGACGCCGCTGATCTTCAGATCGGCGACGCGCGGATCTTCGATCCTCAGAGGCTGCGTCGAATATCGGTTCATCTCGGCCACGGCGACGGCCAGTCGGTCGTCGCGGAAAATCACCTGGCCTTTGCGCCAGCTGGTCTCGCGATCGAGCTCGGCGCGGGTCACCGCACTCGGCCCCTCAGGGGCGGCGACGAGCTGCTGGCCGGGTGACAGGCTCTCCTTGGCGACGGGCAACACCCGCCGCAGGCCTCGCCGCGCCGTCGGCGCGACGGTGACCCGGCCCTCGATCAGGACCACCTTCACCTGGCCTTCCAGGAGCCGCACATCGAAGGCGGTGCCCGTCGCGACGACCTCACGACCGCCGGCGATGACCACGAAGGGACGGTCCTGGTGCTTGGCGACGTCGAACATGGCCTGGCCGCGCAGGAGCCGGACGCTTCGCCGCGCTTGGCTGTAATCCACCTCGATCAAGCTGTCGGTGTTGAGGTGCACCGTTGAGCCATCGGCGAGAGTCAATTCGCGGCGACCGCCCGTCGCGGTCGAATAGCGCTGGCCGCCCGCTGGCCCTGCGCCCGCCTGCGCGCCGTCCGGACGCGCGAAGCCGGGCCCGAAGGTCTGCAGGTCGGCCATCGGAACAAGCACCAGGAGCCCGAAGCCGGCGGCTATGGCCGCAATCAGGATCGGGCCGGCGCGGCCGCCGGGGCGCCGACGGCGCGGCGCCTGGAACGCGCGCGCCTCGGCGATCATTGGGCCGGCGTCGGGGTGGGAAAGGGCCGAGCCCAGGGCCTCGAGGGGACGCTCGACGGCCTCGAAGGCGGCGCGGTGCGCGGGCGTCTGCAGCCAGGCCTGGAACGCCGTCTCGTCGTCCGGTGACGCCAGACCGAGGCGCCGGCGCGCGGACCAGTAGACTGCGGCGTCCTGGGGGTCTGTGGCCGTTTCGCCGGCGAGGGGAGGGGAGGGCGGCGTCAAAGGTCAAGGGTCCGCAGGAACGCGGCCGCCCGCATCATCTCCTTCGAGACCAAGCTGACGGAGATGTCCAGACGGCTGGCGATCTGGTGAGCCTTCAGACCGTCCAGGCGGTTGAGGATCAGGATCGCCCGGGTGCGCTCGGGCAGTTCGGCGAGGGCCCTCAGCAAGCCGGCCAGGGCCTCCTTGTCCATCAGGATCCGTTCGGGCGACGCCGCCTCGGCTTCCTGGTGCGCCACCGGGCCGAGGCCGAACGGAACCACGGTCAGGGTCCGGCTCGTGGTCCGGTAGCGGTTCTTCAGGAGGTTCGCGGCGACTTGGAGGATGTAGCCTTCGACGTTGCTGATGCCCTTCAGATCGTCGTGCCGCGACAGCCGGACGAACACCTCTTGGCTGAGGTCCTCGACGTCGGCGGGATTGGAAAGCCTTCGGGCCAGAAAGCCCCGGACCGCGGGACCGAAGCGGTCCGCCAACTCACCCAGATGTTGCCGGTCATCGGCGGCGGAAACGAGCATTGGACTGGCGGAACGACGAAGGACGCGAAGCGCCCGGCGCCTTCGGAGGGACACACCCGGCGCGTCGCGAACGCCGGTAAGTAAAATAACACTCGAACTCGGATCGTATGGTAAGTATCATGCACTGACGCCGAGGACGCAAGGGGCCGCACGCGATGTTGAGATTGGGCATCATCGGCGGCTGCAGCGCGGAAGCGACCTTGATCTACTACGCCGACATCAACCGCGGCGTCCGGGCCCGG